>SLHB01000102.1 GCA_007136375.1 Candidatus Hydrogenedentota bacterium | reverse complement strand
CTCGGCGAGAGCGTGCCCGAAGGGCCCGAGTACAAGTACGTGTTCAGCGGCTCGGATAAGGCCAACCCCGACGCCGTGGACGTGCAGATTGTCATCAACGCCGCCCTGGGCGTGCAGTAGCGCCGTGTAGCGCTGGCATCTTGCCGGCATGAGAATAGAGCCTGATTTGGCCACGAAAGGCCAGGAAAACATCCCCCTAAATCCCCTCCCCGCTTTCGCGGGGACAGGCTCCGAAAGGGGGGGGGCGTTTGGCTACGCTTGTATCACTAAGCTCTGTGGCCTCTGTGACTCTGTGGTTTCTCTTCGCTCTTTTTCGCGTGTTTCCGTGATGTTTCGTGGCCGATCCTCTTGCTTCTTGTGGCAGTTCAGTCGAGCATGAACGAGCCTGTCTGGAATGCGGGGCCGCGGCGGTAGACGCTGATGACGGCGCCCGCGCTGGTGGCGCTGGACCGCAACAGGGTCAGGTTTGCTGGCGTGGCGCTGGCTCCGAACAGGCGTTTTCCGGAACCGATCACCACGGGGAACGTAAAGAGCCGGTATTCGTCGATCAGGTCATGTTCGATGAGGGTCTGGGCCAGGCCGCAACTTCCGTGGACTTGGATTTCGCGGGCATGGCGCTCTTTGAGTTCGGCGATGCCGCTGACGACGTCTGGGAGCAGTTCGGTGGGGGCCCAGTCGAAGGCGGTCCGGGTCCGCGAGGCGACGTATTTCGGCAGGGTGTTCAGTTTCGACGCGACTGGATCGTTGGGGTCGGTCACCCGGGGCCAGTGTCCGGCGAAGATGTCGTACGTCGTGCGTCCGAAGAGGAACGCGTCCGCTTTGGAGAAGATCTCGTCGATGGCGGCTCCCATGTCGGCGTCGGCATGAGGGACGAGCCAGCCCTCGTGCTGGAAGCCTCCGCTGGGGTCCTCGCCTTGGCCGCCGGGCGCTTGCATGACGCCGTCGAGTGTGAGAAAAGCGGTGAGTGTCAGTTCAGCCATTTCAAAGCCTCCGTGGGCCGCATCCCTTCGTTGTTAGAGCCATAGCCATGTCGCAGGATAGTCGCGCGGCGTCCGCTGAAATCGACACACGTGCTGGGACGGATGTGAGACCGGTTTGGCTATTTGTAGAGCTTGGGAAAGATGGCGATCCATCCGAGAGGGCAGAGGATCGCCGCCGCCAACAGCAGGAGCGGGCCGTGGTGGAGCAAGGCGCCGCCGAAGCCGTCGTTCCATAGGGCAGTCTGGCCGAGGCGGACGCCGTGATAGAGGGGGGATGCGTAGCAGATCACCTGGACGGCGCGCGGCGTGTCTTCGAGGGGGAAGAAGATGCCCGAGAAGAAGAAGAGCGGGTTCATGACCAGGGCGTACACGGTCTGGAATTGGTTGATGTTCTTGACCATGGCCGAGGCGATGAAGCCGATGCCGCCGCAGGCGAGGGCGACGAGAGCGCCCGTCAGGGGAACCGTCCACGCGAGGCGGGGCTCCACCACGCCGCAGAGGAGCAAGACGACGGTGACGCCGCCGGCCATCCCCGCGCCTTTCATGGCGACCCACATGTACTCGCCCAGGATGATCTCCCGGGGGCCGATGGGCGTGGTGAGCATGGCGTGGTAGACGCCTTCGTAGGTGTGGCGGATGAAGAAGCCATAGCTCGTCTCGAAGAAGGCGGTCCAAAGCGCGGTGGCGACGGTCAGCCCGGCGGCGATGTAGGTGAGATAGGTCCGCCCGTCGACTTCCGTGACGTAGGCCCCCAAGCCGACGCCGAGGGCGATGACGATGAACAGGGGATCGGACACCGTGGGGGAGATGTTCGCGAGGAAGTTTTGGCGGTACACGTCCCAATGGCGCATGGCCACGCGCCAGCCGAGGCCAAACATCTCAATCATCGGCGTCCAACTCCCGCCCCGTAATCTCCAGGAAGACGTCCTCGAGGTTGCTTGGCCGCAGCATGACCGGCTCCAGGCCGGCTTGTTTTAGGAACTGGTCGACGGACCAAAGGTCGGGGCCGCGCACGTTGACGCCCGCCCGGTCTTCGAACCAGGAGAAGGCGGCGTCCCGTTCGGTGACGGCCTTCGCGTGGGCGCGTATGCCGTCGGACGCGCGGAGCACGGCGATCGTCCCCGGACAATAGCTGGCGATGAGGTCCTTCGGCGGGCCCTCCGCGCGGATGCGCCCGTGGTCCATGATCACGAGGCGGTCGCACAGCCGTTCGGCCTCGTCCATATAGTGGGTGGTGAGCAGGATGGTCACGCCTTCGTCCCGGAGTTGCTGGACTTGCTCCCAGATGTGGAGGCGCACGGCGGGATCGAGGCCCGTTGTGGGCTCGTCCAGAATCAACAGATCCGGCTTTCCCAGCAGGGCGCGCACGAAGACGAGCCGCCGCTGCATGCCGCCGGACAGTTCGCGGATGCGCGCGTTGGCCCGTTGCGCCAGCGCCATGGAGCCGAGGAGCGCGTCGACACGGGCGCCGCGCTCGCGCCGGGGCACGCCCACGCACCGGGCGTACATCATCATGTTCGGCCG
>SLHB01000186.1 GCA_007136375.1 Candidatus Hydrogenedentota bacterium | reverse complement strand
GCGATGAACGCGCCGTCATTCGCAGCAAGATGTACCTCATTGGGGCCGCTTTGTCGCTCATCGGCGTGGCCTTCGTCGTGGCCGGCGGACCAGGCCGCATCGCGCCTTCCGCGGACATCTACACCTTCCTCGTCGGGGTATCCGCCCTGTGCTGGGCGATCTACGCGATCTGGGGGCGCCACATGGCCTTCGACGTGCACCCCGTGCCCATGTTCACCGTGTTGGCGGTCTTCACCACGGGGGCGCTGGGCGGACTCGCCCTCGTTTTCGGGAATCCGTCCAGCTTGTTCGAAGCCGGCGCCTATAACACGGGCGTGGCGATCCTGTCGGGCTTGCTGCCCATCGCAGCGGCGCACCCCGCCTTTCACTACGCCCAGAAGAACCTCGGTTCGGCCTTTTGCAACACCCTGGAGCTATGCAACCCCCTCGTCACCTACGTCTTCGCCGTGATGCTTTGGCCCGGCGAACGCCTCCTTCCTGGGCAATGGATGGGCGGCGCCGTCCTCATCGTGGGGGGCGTTCTCGTGCTTCAGGCCCGGCGCCGCGACCGGAGCCCACGCGCCTGACCCATTCCAGCGGGCCGCCTGGCGTGAGACTTGCCCCGCCGGCCTTTGCCCGCGGCGCCCGCGCCGTAGTATCGTGCGGGTTCCGGCGGCCTGGCCGCGAACACAACAAGACCTTTCACTTCCACGGAAAGAAGGGGGGACCTCATGAAGACGCTCTTAACCTGGGGGACATGCTTGGCGGCCGCCGTGGCGCTTTCGGCGCCATGGACGATTTTCGCCGCGGCGGAGGAAGGTCCCGCCGTCATCTACGTCTCACCCGAAGGCGATGACGCCAACGCGGGCGCCGCGGATACGCCGCTGGCCACGCTCCACGCGGCGCGGGACGCCGTCCGCGAACGCCTCGCGGAGAACGCCGCGCAATCCATCGAGGTGCGCCTGGACGAAGGCGTCTACCGCCTGACCGAGCCCCTTGAATTCACGGCGGCCGACAGCCCGGCGGAAGGACGCACCGTGACATGGACGGGCGCGGGAGACGCCCGGCCCCGCATCAGCGGTGGACGCGCGATCACCGGATGGGAGACGCGGGACGACGGCGCCTTCGTCACGGTTGTTGACGAGGCCGCCGCAGGCGAATGGACGTTTCGGGAACTCTTCATCAACGGCGAGCGCCGTCCCCGGGCGCGCCACCCCCAGGACCGCTACGCGCGCATCGCCGAGGCGGGCGAGGACCGGCGCACGAACTTCACCTTTCACGAGGAAGACATCCCGGCGGCCCTGGAGGGCGATCTCGCGGACAGCGGACTGGAGCTGGTCTTCTTTCACGACTGGGCGAGCACGCGCGTGCCCGTTAGCTCCATTGACCGCGGCGAGAACCGCCTTCACGCCCTGCACCAAGTAGGCTCCTCCCTCGACTTCTTCCACATGACCCACTGGGAGCCGGATCCCCGCTACTGGCTGGAGAACCATCCGGCGCTCCTCGACACGCCAGGCGAATGGCGCCTGGACCCGGCGAGCGGCGAACTCGCCTACTTGCCCAAGGACGGCGAGACCGTGGACAACCTGCGGGCCGAAGCCCCCGTGTCGCCGGGGCTCCTGCGCGTTCGCGGCGAACCCGGAAATCCCGCGCGCGGCCTTGTGTTCCGGGGCCTGCGCTTCGAGCACGCCGCCTGGGACCTCCCGCCGGAAGGCTACGCCGGCATCCAGGCCACGGCCCACAACCGGCGGGACGGCACGCCGCAAACGGACGAGTGGACCTTCATCCCCGCCGCCATCCACTTCGAGTTGGCCGAGAACTGCGTCTTCGAGAACAACGCCGTGCGCCATCTCGGCATGTCTGGCGTATGGTTTGGCAGCCGCGCCATGAACAACCGAATCACCGGCAACCTCATCGACGATGTGTCAGGGAACGGCGTGCTGATTGGCGAGGACCGGGAGCGGCGGATCGACGGCGCGCGCTGGACCGAGGCCGCGCCGGAACAGGCGGCGGCGGCCAACCGCGTCGAGGACAACATCATCCAGCGCTGCGGCGTCCAGTTCTTCGGGGCCGTCGGCGTGTGGGTTGGGATGGCGGCGGACACGGAGATCCGCCACAATCTCATCCGCCACCTGCCCTATACGGGCGTCTCCGTAGGCTGGCTGTGGGACCCCACGCCCACGCCTTGCCGGGGAACGATTGTGGAGGCGAACCACATCCATGACGTAATGCAGGTGCTCAGCGACGGCGGCGGCATTTACACCCTGGGCCTCCAGCCCGACGCGGCCCTGATCGGCAATCTCATCCACGATATCCCCGTGAACGTGGGCCGGGCCGAGAGCAACGGCATGTTCATCGACGAAGGCTCCACGGACATGATCATCCGCGACAACGTCATTTACGGCACGGCCCGCGCGCCCTTGCGCTTTCACCGCGCGGAGGAGAACGAAGTGCGGGAAAACGTCCTCGTCCTGCCGGAAGGCGAACCCTTGGTCCGCTATAACGCCACGCCCGAGGAGAACATCG
>SLHB01000311.1 GCA_007136375.1 Candidatus Hydrogenedentota bacterium | reverse complement strand
CCGTCCAGGCCGCGCGTCCCGACGCCGAACTCACCGTGAAGCTTTCCCACAATTACGACCGCAATCTCCAGTTTGGCGCGTGTATAAGCGATTTCGCCGAAGTCTTCGATGGCGTCTGGGCCGGCGCGGAGACCCGCAATCCCATCACCCCCGATTACGGTTATGTGGAGCCTTGTCAGGGCTATTTCAACGGCCGGTGGGCCCAGGCCTGCGCCGGCGGCGCCCTGCGCGGTCTGTGGTTCGATGGGGTCGACTGCGACGACCAACTCTTCTACGAGCAAGGCGTGATGGCCCACCTGAGCGTCCCGCCGGCCATCGTCGTCCACGCGGCGGGCACGGAGCGCTTTACCAGCAGCAAGGTCTCCCGGCTGCGCCAGGCCGGGCCGGCCCTGGACGATCTCGGACGCTGCGCCGAAGGACCCTGGGGCCTTCATGTCGTAAAGCCGCCAGAGAGTCCTGCCGGGCGGGATCACTACTTCTTCGACGCCCTGGGCGCCATTGGTGTCCCCTGCGTTCCCTCGCCAACCTTGGCCACAGACATGCGCAGCGTTCTCGTCACGGCCCATACGATGGCCGGCGCCGGGACCGCCGCGACGCTGCGCGCCATCGTTGAAGGCGGCGGCCAGGCCGTCGCGACCTTCGCCGCCCTGGAGGCCATGGCCGATCATCCGGAGCTGTTGGCCCTCTTTGGATACGGGGCCAACGCCACCCAACGCGCCGCCGCGTTTGTTCCGCGGTTCCGGGTGGATGGGAAGGTCTACAACGCGCCCCAGCCCGCTCCGTTGGCGGGCGACCTTGCCCCAGTGGACGCCCGGGTCCTCGCCGCCGCTTGTGTCAGCGGGGCGGACACCGGTCCGCTAGATGCGCCCTTCCTCACCGAGATGCGTCATCCCAGCGGCGGCCGGGCCATGGTCCTCAACGCGGGCGGCTTCGATCCAGAGGATTTTCCCATCGTGCAGCCCTTCAACGCCCCATCGCCCGCCGGACTGCTCCACCTGCCCCGGCCGCTCATTGATCGGCTGCGTAACGAACTCCTCGCGCCGTTCGGCGTGACGATCCGCGCCATCCCCCGAGTGAGCGCCTTCCTTTTCCAGCGCCGCCTCGTCCTCATCAACCACAACACCGCTCCGGCCGAGGTCGCCGTGCAAGGCCTCGTCTGGAAGCCTGGGACCCTCGTCTCCGATTCGCCAAAGACGGTCATCGCGGGCCAACAGTGTCTGATGACCCCCAGCAGTCACGCCGTTGTCGAGATTGAGCCGCCTGCCGCGGCTTCCTGACCGGCGACGCCCCCGGGGCGCGAGAAGAGCAATCAAGGGAGAGTGCATCCATGTGTGGAATCGCTGGGTACGTAGGCGGGGGAGACGCCATCGAAGCGATCATGGGGGGCTTGAGCGCCTTGGAATACCGGGGCTACGACTCGGCGGGCCTGGCGGTGTTGGGGCCGGACGGCGTGGTGTCGGTCCGTAAAGCCGCGGGAAAGCTGGCGAACCTGCGCGCCGCTCTCGGGGAAGGCTCCCTATCCGGGCGCGTGGGCATCGGCCACACCCGCTGGGCCACGCATGGGCCTCCAACCGACCATAACTCTCATCCCCACGCGGACCCCGGCGGCCGGGTTTACGTCGTCCACAACGGGATTATCGAGAACTTCCACACCCTGCACGCCGAACTCGCCGCGGCGGGCGCCGTCTTCGCCTCGGACACGGACACGGAAGCGATCCCCTTGCTGGTCTGCCAGGGACTCGACGCGGGCTTGCCTTTGGAAGAAGCCATCCGCCAGGCATTGAAACGCTTGGAGGGGGCCAACTCGGTCGCCGTGATCAGTCCGCTCGCCCCGGAAACGATCTATTGCGCCCGTCTTGGCAACGCTGGCGGCGTCATTCTCGGCAGGGGGGATGGAGCGGTGTTTGCGGCCTCGGATGTGCCAGCGATCATTCCGCACACGCGGGAGATGACCTTTCTTGAGAACGGCCAGTTCGCGGTTGTGACCGCCGGGGGCTGGGAACTGACGGACCTCGATGGAGCGCCCTTGACCGCGCCGGTTCACACCATCGCCTGGGACCCTGTCAGCGCCGTTAAGGGGCCGTACCGTCACTTCATGCAGAAGGAGATTCACGAACAGCCGCAAGCCTTGATAGACACCCTCCGGGGCCGGGTCCATCTAGACGAGGGGCGCGTCGAACTCCCCCAAATGAACCTCGACGCGGCGTTTGCGCGCCGTATAAGCCGCCTCCATATCGTCGCCTGTGGCACGAGCTACTACGCCGGACTGGCCGGCAAGTTCATGTTCGAGACACTGGCGCGCATTCCCACCGAAGTGAGCGCCGCGTCCGAATACCGGTACTACGATCCCATCATAGACGCCAACACGGCGGTGCTCATTATCACGCAGTCGGGCGAGACCGCCGACACCTTGGCCGCCGGCGAAATGGCGCGCGAGCGGGGCGCCACGTTGTGGGCCATTGTCAACGCCTTGGGAAGCCAGGCCACCCGCATCGCCGATGGTTGCAT
>SLHB01000339.1 GCA_007136375.1 Candidatus Hydrogenedentota bacterium | reverse complement strand
TCCGCTTCTGGGGGCATGTCCGCCGTGACCTCCAACCCGCCCGGCGCGTCCGACAGCTCATACATCCGCGCCAGATCTCCCGTGTCGAAGGCGTCGCGGGCGCCGCCCAGCCAAGCGGGCTTGGGCGCGAACAGCGCCGCCGCCGTCGCGAGATCGCCCGCCGCCCGTATGGCGGGCGCGAAGTGTTTCTCGGTCCAGGCTGCCTCGCTGCCCTCGAATCCGGCGAGGTCCACGAACACGCGGTCCGTATCGGCCGTGAAAGGCGCCGCCAGCAGGGCCTCAACGCCCGCCGCGCCGAAGCCGCCCAGGGCGATGGGGCCTTCGATATCCCGCCGCAGCGTCAAGAAGGCCGCCGCGGTCATGATGTCGCGAACCCGGTGGGCCGTGTCCGTGGGGAGGAAGGTTGAGGGATAGCGGCCTTCGTGGCGCGCCGTGGCGCGGGCGGGATGGTGGTGCTCGCCTTGGAGGAAGAGGTCGACAAGGAGCACGGCCCTACCCCGGTCCAAGAGCGCCCGCACGAGTGGGCCGGGTCCGCCGGACGCCCCGCTGGCGAAAGCCCCTTTGCCGTCGCCGTGGACGAGGACGACGGCCTCCTGTGGTCCCGCATCCTTGCTTCGGTAGAACAGGGCGGGCAAGGCGGCGCCCCGGGCGGGATGGCGGATGACCCACGCCTCCAGGATGTGGTCCTCTCGCTCGTGGCTGCTCACCCTTTCGGGCGCCAGCTCGCTGGGGTCCACTGGCGCGGCGTGGAGCGTGTCCGCCAACGCCGGCCCAAAGACGCGGCGGTAGTTGGCGAGATCCACGGGATCGCCCGGCAGATGGCGCCGGGCCGCGTCGCGGGCTTGCTCCACGAAGGCGTCGAGGAGGGCGTCGCCCGTGAGTAGCGCCCCGGGCAGGGCCTCATCGTCGGGGAACACGCGGACGTCCTCCGGCGCATCGGGCGTGACCTCAGGCTCGGTAAAGCCCGCGTACGCATCTTCGGCGTCGAGGAGCCATTTCGCGAAGAACCGGTAGACGGCTTCGCGGCTGTCTTGGTTGTAGTTGTGCCCGGCGTTGAAGTGGGCGTTGGCCACGCGGTCCTCCGCGCCGTACAACGCGTAGATTTCCCGGATGCTTGGATACTCCACCCGGGGCGTTTCCCGCGTCCAATCTCCCGTGGCCGACACCAGCATTAGCGGACGCGGCGCGGCCAAGGCGCCGATTTCGATGTTCGAGTTCTCCAAGCGGATGAGGGGCGCGTTCTCGCACTGACAACCCCCTTGCATGACGCTTGAGATCATGGTGACAGGGGCCGACACGCGGATCCGATCGTCCACGGCCGTAAGGATGAACGTCTGGGTGCCGCCTCCGGACGCGCCCGTCGCGCCAATGCGCTCATTATCGGTGTAGGGGAGGCGCTCCAAGAAGTCTATGGCGCGGATCCCGCTCCAGAGTTGAAGGGCGAAGGGGTGGACGCCCCAGAGTTCTTCCTCTGGTCCGCCCCAATGGTGCTCCAACTGACGGCTATCTACGTAACCCACCATGTCGTAGTTGAACACCACCGCGCCCATGCGCGCCAAGGTAATGGCCCGGGCCGGGATCGAGCCTGTGTCGTCGTGGTTGAGGCGTCCTTCGGACCAATGGCCGTGGGGCGACACGATGGCGGGGAAGGGGCCGTCTCCGGGCGGCCGGTAGAGGTTGCCCGTTACGAGGTAGCCCGGCCGTGCCTCGAAGTGGACCTTTTCGACGATGTAATCACCGTGGTCGATGGGGTCGAAGACTTGCGCGTTGAGGGGCGTCCGGTCCGGCAAGGGCCACAGGCCGGAGGCGACGAGAATCCGCCGGCGCAATGTGTCCGCGAAGGCTTCCCACGAAGCTGCGTCGGCGAAGTGGCCCATGGTGAACACCGTGTCCGTGTCCCGCTCCACCGCCGCGCGCTGATCATCCGCCGCTCTAGGGGAATCGTACACTCGGCGGTCCGGCAGGAAGGCCTCCGGGGTAGCCTCCTCCGCGCCGGCGAGGACGATGGCGCACACAGCGCCATCCGTGTTGAAGTCCGCCTGGCCCGCGTCCAGCTGAACAGCGCCGGCATACGCCCAGGCATGGCCGGCTTCGGACTCGATCGCGGGGATGTCGAGGACGTGTCCGTCCAGGGTGACGGTGAAGGCGTTCTGCTCTTCGCCCCATACCCAAACATGGTGTTCGCCCGTTTCCTGGGCTTCCACGCCGCGTTCCAGAGCAGCCCATCCATCCGTCCAGCCCGCAGCGCCGGTCAACGAGGCCAGCATCGCGGCCGCCGCCGTCATCCATCCCATCGGAACACCCTCCCCGAGTATTGCGCCCTGCCCCAATAGCGGCCGCGCTTGGCGCGCGGTCCGCCGTTTCCGCAAATGTTGCGTCAGTATACCTGCCGTGGGGCGGGCGAACCAATCTTTCGCAGCGTCGTGGGGGGACTCTGGATTCATATACCAAGTGCAACACCGGCGGGCCAAGGGGCCGACTTGAGCGGGTGTGAGGTTGAAGGCGCGGGATTGCGAGCAG
>SLHB01000323.1 GCA_007136375.1 Candidatus Hydrogenedentota bacterium | reverse complement strand
TGCGCGCGGTCGCGGGTCAAGCCGCCGACCGAACCCTCTACTTCGGCGACCCGGCCTGGACCATCCCCTTTTTCGAGGAGGCTGCGGCGGACGGACAGGGCACATCCCTGGGCTACGAACTCCAGCAACGGGCCGAGAAGGCCTTGGTCCCCGAGCCTGGCCCGGTCGTCATTCCGCCCATGGACGGATGAGTCCGCGGCGCTCCCTCCGAGACGTTAGGGCACGAGGCGGTGGACGTAGTCGTTGGCCCGGCCCGGCGCGCTCGGGTCCTCCGTAGGCATCTCGGCGAGCATCGGACGTATCGGATCCGCTTTGTCGCCGAGGTTATCGATGGCGTTGACGGCCGCAATGGCCACATAGGCGCCGTTCACGTCGGGCGGCGCCAACTCAGTCAATGCGCCGAGGGCGTTCTCTAGATCGTCCTCCGTTCCGTGCAACCCCAGGACTTCCGCGGCGGCGATGCGCACGCTCGGGTTGTCATCCTCCGCCAAGCGCGCCCGCACTTCCTCGGTCAACGCGTCGAAGGCCTCCTGACCGCGGACGCGAACGCCGACAACGGCCCAATAGCGGATGGCGGGATCACTGTCCTCGAAACCTTCGCGTAACCTATCCAGAAGGTCCATGTCCCGGAGCGTGGCGGCCTCCGCCATCTCCCGGATCCGTTCCAGTGGATACCGGTCCGGGTCGTGGGCCATCTCATAAATGGAAACGCCGGCCTCCTGGGCTCGCCGATGCATTTCCGCTTCGGCGAGGAAGCCCACGTCCCGGATCGCGAGGGCGTGGTTCTTGAGGGCCTCCCGAAGCTCGTTCAACTTGGTCTGATGCTCCGCCGAATCCACAAGGTTGTGGACCTCGTCGGGGTCTGTCTCCAGGTCGTAGAATTCCTCGGAGGGCTTGGGTTCCCAGAAGTACGTCTGAGGCGGCTCCAGCTCGCCCGCCTTGTAGAGATCCTCCCACACCTGCGTCGTGGGCGTCTGCCACATGTAGCCCAGGTATTGGCCGTAGATAAGGTGCGGCATGTAGTTGCGGACGTAGATGTAGCGCCCGTCGGACACGGAGCGAACCCGGTCCAACCGCTCGTCCATCCGTCCACGGAAGCCAAAGAGGTATGGCTCGGGCTCCGCCTCGTGGGCGCCCATGAAAGCGCTCCCCTGCATCCACTCCGGCGGCTCGGCGCCAATGATGCTCAAGAGGGTTGGCGCGAGATCGACGAAAGACACCAGGCGGCCGGTGGCGCCGCCCGGCGCATAATCCGCGGGCGCCAAATGACGGAACTTTTCGGGCACGTACACGATAAAGGGCACGTGCAACCCAGAGTTGTAGGGCCAGCGCTTGTGCCGGGGCATGCCCGATCCGTGATCGCCGTAGAAGAAGACGATGGTGTCTTCCATCAGCCCGGCTTCCTCCAATTCGGCCAGCTTCTCCCCGAACCACGCGTCCATATCCTGAATCGTGTCGTAGTACTGGGCCCAATCGTGCCGCACCTCGGGCGTATCGGGATGGTACGACGGCACGGGCGCTTCGTCCTTGTCCCGCCGCAGTTCGTGGGGCCGAGTCCGGAGCTGCGATTCATGGCTCTGCGTGTCGTTGAAGATGGCGAAGAAAGGCTGGCCCGGCGCCCGGTTCCGCCAATGGGCCTGGTTCGACGATTCGTCCCATACCTCGCCGTGAGCGCTCACATTGTAGTCGGTCTTGACGTTGTTGGTGCAGTAATACCCCTGCTCCCGCAGGAGTTGGGGATAGAATTGGAGGAATTCGGGCACGTCCACCATGCTTCGCATGTGCTCCGACCCAGTGCTCGTGGGATACACGCCCGTGATGATGGTCGTGCGGGCTGGGGCGCACACAGGCGCGTTCGACCAGGCCATGTCGTAGCGCAACGCGATCTCCGCGAAGGCGTCCACGTTGGGCGAATCCGCGTAGTCGTCGCCGTAGCAACCTAGGTGCGGCCCGATGTCCTCGCAGGTCAGCCACAGAATGTTAGGCCGCTCGCCGTTGTTGTTCTCCGCGGCGCTCGCGGCCCGGCTCACCAGGGGGCTTCCCGCCGCCAACAGGCTGGCTTTCAAGAACCGGCGGCGCGTGAGATTCCCATCACTCATGACCCATGACTCCTCTCTTCCTTTTATCCCCAACGGTTGTTCGTACCCGCCGCCCACAACCACTACGACAAGGCCGGGTGCACGTAATCCGGCAACAACCGGACCACGAATTCGTTCGTGCCCCGCCAGGGCGCTTCGGGATCTTCGTGAGGCATGTCCAACAGCGCGGAATGCAGCCGTTCCGCTCGCTCGCCGAGATTCTGGATGGCCGTCAGCGCCTCCATGGCCACGTAGGCCCCGTTTTCGTCCGGGCGCGCGAGGGCCCCCAGCGCGTCGACGCCGCTCTCGGCCTCCTCCGCCGCGCCATGCCTCGCCATGATCTCCGCCGCCACCACGCGGACGCTCGGATTCGGATCGTCAAGGGCGGCTTGCACACGGGACCAAGCCGCTTCGGCCGCGCCTTGGCCGCGAATCAACAGGCCCAT
>SLHB01000337.1 GCA_007136375.1 Candidatus Hydrogenedentota bacterium | reverse complement strand
GGCCGGTGATACCGCGCCGAGGCCATGCCGCCGAGGATGTTTCGCCATAGCTTGCGCAGGCCCTCTTCGTAGCCTCCGCCGTGCACCGTCCCGCCGTACATCTTGACGTTGTTCATGGGCCGGGGCGCATCGGCGATGCGTTCGCGTTGCTCTTGGGCGTTGTCCCAATGGGTTTGACCGGTTTGGTGATTGTTTTGGGAGATGTCCACGTAGGTGTAGAGGTCTGGGCGGTCGAAGGTCCGGCTGTGCGTGGGATGAGACAGGTCCCAAGCGTCCCACATTTCCGTGACATGCACCTCAACCCCGGCCTCCTCCGCGGCGTCGCGAATGTACTGGGCCCAGTACGCGCCCCACTCCTCCTCCTCGTTCGTCTCGTTCGAGATGCAGTAGAGCACGTGGCCGTGAGGGAGGGACAGGGCGAGCATCCGGTCCACGAAGGCCTCCTGGAACGGCAAGATCACCGTGTTGTTCTGGAGGTCCGGCACGCTGCTGAAGAAGGGATTCTCCCGTTGCCCGGGATGGCTGTCGATTTCCTCGGGGAGGCCGCTGTCCTCCTCCGTGTAGTTCACGTTGTTCCGGGGATTGAAGGGGTTGCGCTGCCACGGCTCGCGGGCGTAATCGAAGCGGTCGAAGACTTCGATCTGCACAATGATGTCCCTCTCGGCCGTCCAATTCAGGAAATCCTCAAAGCGCCGCCAGAATTCCTCACCCGGTTCGTTGAGATCGTACAGTCCCGTCTCCTCGTCGAGGGCGAATCCCCAGGGATTGCCTTCATCACGGCTGGACATGGTGTTGCGCACGTAGTTGCCGCCGCTTTCCACGAGAAGATCCAGGTGGCTTTCAAGTCCGGCGGGCCCCACGTCGGGATGATTGAACAAATTGTCGTGATCCGATCCGCCAATGAGCAGCACGGGCGCGCCCTTGTGCTCCCAATAGTACGGGTTCTCCGGCCAGGGCCGGATGCGGTCGCCGTTGTCGGCCTGCGCCGCCGCGGTCATAAACGCCGCCATGGCCGCCACGAAACATGCGCTCGACAGTAGTTGCTTGGACATGATACGGCTCTCCTCCTCGTTGATTACGCTTCACCCTCGCCGCAAACGAAGGGCGTCCTATTCCCTAGCGGCCGCCCGGACTCAGAGTCCCTCTATCCGGGGCAGTTCGCCGCTCCAGTCGACGGTAAACACGTCTCCGCCTTGCTCCACCCGCAACACTTGATCCCGCATCGAGATCGCCGGGCTTTCGGCGAGGGGCCAGTCCCCGGTTTCCCGGCGCTCCCCGTTGATCCGCAGGTCCGGAGCGAGCCAGACGAATCCCTCGCCGTCTTCGCTGTAGTCCGTGTCGTAGCGGAAACGCAGCGCGTCGCCGCCGCTGTTTGTGTACTGAACTTCCAAGTTCTCCCAACTGACCTCCAGCGGGTTGGCGCGGACCGTCTCCTGGAAGGCCTCGAAGCTGTCGTGCTCCCGGGCCGCGGCGACTTCGAACACAAAGCCGGTCTGCGCCTCCCGACTCTTGATCACGTTGAAACCTTCGACGCTGGTCTCGTCGAGGCTGTGCCCCGGCTTGAGAACACGGACGCCCACGTAGACATCGCCCTCGCGGAAGAAGTAGGCGTCGCCATCTTGGATCACTTCGTCCACAGTGTTCGGGAAGCGCGCTTGGCCGAGTTGGATGAGGCCGTCATAGTGCGCGTCGCGGCTGTCCAGCCAGTGTTCCTGGCCCGCACGGCCGCGCCATGGATCTTCCTCGGGAATGTCGAACATGACGATGGCCGTGTTGCGGTGCACGGCAATCTGTTGGAAGGGCGAATGGGTTCCCCGCCACTGGTCTTCGCCGTCATTGCTCCGCCAATAGGGGTGCTTGACCTCCAGCGAGCGAAAGCGGTGAGGAGATTTCCAGGTGACGCCGAAGGCGTGAAAGTCGATGAAGAACCCTTCGGGATGGATGCGTTGCGCCACGGGACCGCCCATGGCGAAATCCTCGTCCCGCCAGACGTAACGCAGGGTCTCCAGATCTTCGTTGCTTCCCCAGTGCCCGCCTTCCCCAGACCACCCGAACCAGCCGTGGGCGGATCGGCTCGCGTAGGGCGCCCCAGCTCCCGTGGCGATCCGGTTGAGCGGCTCGGGTATGCGCCAGTCCGCCAAGGCGAAGAACAGGGGATACGCTGGCTCGGCCGCGGCCGTGAAATCCTCTGGAATGACCTCGTTTTGTCCCCAGAACAGCCATGAGGAAGGATGATGCACCGGCATATAGCGGCCGGTCCGTTCGTCGGGCGGGCCAAAGCGTTGTTGCACCGCGTTGCGCCGGTTAAACGGCGGCATGACATGCCCGTCGAAGTTGTTCAGCGCGATCATAGCCATGTGGTATAGGACCAGCGCTTCCGCGGCGCCGCGCGTCTCCGGATCTTCGGCGTATTCCAGCAGGGTCAGGAAAGGATACACGTTGATAAGGCCGTAGGTGCTCGAAAGCTGTTCGTTGTTGCCGACGCGGTAATACCCTCTGCCGCGCCGCAGGATGCGGTCCTTGG
>SLHB01000279.1 GCA_007136375.1 Candidatus Hydrogenedentota bacterium | reverse complement strand
GACACGCCCATCGGGCTCATCGACATGGTAAACGTGGTCGCGCCTATCCAAGGCACGGAGCCAGGCGTAATCGTCCTTGGAAACCATTACGAGACGAAGTATTACGAGGACATCACCTTCGTGGGCGCCAACGACGGGGGCTCGACGACGGCGTGGATGCTGGAGATGGCCCGCGTGCTCGGGCCGGAACGCGAAGGCCGGTCGGTATGGCTATGTTTCTTTGACGGGGAAGAGTCCTTCGAGGACTGGACCGAGGAAGACAGCCTTTATGGCAGCCGCGCCTTCGTTGGTCACTTGGCGCAGACGGGCGAACTCGCCAACATCGACGCCATGGTCAACGTGGACATGATCGGCGATTGCGTGCTGACGATTGAGCGCGACCAGGGCGCCCCGGACTGGCTCCAGGACATCATCTGGGACGAGGCCTCCGCGCTGGGCCACGGCGAGCACTTCCTGGACAGCGAGAACTACGTGCTCGACGACCACATCCCTTTCCGGCGCGCGGGCGTTCCGGCGATGGTGGTCATCGATTTTATGTACGGCGGAACACCGCAGACGCACGTCCAATATTGGCACACGGAAGAGGACACTCTGGATAAGGTTTGCGCGCAAAGTTTGCAGGTTGTCGGCGACGTGATCTACCATGCCTTGCCCCGGATCGACGGCGCTCTTGACGAAATGGCCCAATCTTCGTGACCTCTCAAACCGATCATACAACGTCTGGATTCGCCGGCGTCTCCCCACCGGAGATGCAGCGGATCGTTGACGCCCTTTACCGGGTCCACCGGCTCATCGCGGCGATGACCGACCATGACACGCTCTTGGAGCGCATCATGGAGGAGAGCAAGGCCGTGGCGAACGCGGAAGCGGGTTCGCTGTTGCTCTACGACGCCGAGAAGGAAGAGCTGTATTTCCGCGTGGCCCTCGGGGAGCGTGGCGACCAGCAGGCGCTGAAGCGGGAAATCCGCCTGAAGCTGAACGAAGGCATCGCGGGGGCGGCGGCGGTGAGCCGGTCCGCCGTCAACGTGGAGGACGCCCAAGAAGACCCCCGCTTCTTCCGCCAAGCCGACGAGGCGACCCAGTTCCAGACCCGCAGCCTACTGGCCGTGCCGATGATTGATCGGGGCGATCTCGTGGGCGTCATTGAGGTTATCAACAAAGAAGGCGGCGGGCCCTTTACGTCCTTGGACATCCGGGCCATGGAGATGTTCGCGGCCTTGGCTGCGACGTCAATCGTGAACGCCCGGCTTATCGAGGACAACCTCCGCGCGGAACGTCTCGCGGCCATCGGCCAAGCCGTCGCGGGCCTCGCCCATTACACGAAGAATCTCGTGACGGGCATGATGAGCAGCGTCGACGTGATATCCCAAAGCCTGGAGATGAACCGGACGGACGTGCTAGAGAAGACGTGGCCGATCTTCCGGCGCAGCGCCCGCCGCATCAGCGATGTCGTCGAGGATATGCTCGCCTATTCGAAGCCACGGCGGCCGCAGCGGGAGATCTGCGATCTCGCCCGCATCATCGAGGACGTCCGCGACACCTACTGGTCGCTCACGGTGCAACAGAATTTCCAATTCGAGTCGGACCTCGACGGCTTGTCCGCGCCATTGTACGCAGACCCCAAGGGCGTCTACCGCGCCTTGTTGAATCTGTTCGTCAACGCCACGGAGGCCGCGCCCAAGGAAGGCGGCAAAGTGACTGTTCGCGCCTGGACGGACGGCGCCCGCAACACCCTCATCGAAGTCAGCGACAACGGCCCCGGAGCGCCGCCCGACATCCAGGAAAAGATCTTCGAACCCTTCTATTCCACGAAAGGATCGGGCGGAACCGGCTTGGGGCTCGCCGTGACCAGCAAGATCGCCAGCGAACACGGGGGCCACGTGACCGTGGAGAACGGCCCCGACGGAACGGGCGCCGCCTTCCGGCTGACGATTCCGCCTCCGGACATGGAGGGCGGGGACACGGCGCCCAACAAGGGAGCGCGCTGAAACCATGCTAAAACGCATCGAGGCCGTTGGCTGGCCCTTCTTTATGGTGCTGTTTGTGCTGCTAATTCCCCCGTTTATCTACATGTTCTTTGGAATGCAGGGGGAGCAAGCCCATCCCATGGGCCCTTGGGGCGCGGGCACGCTCTTGGCCATGTTCGTGGCGGGCGTCCTGACGTGGCTGGTCAACAGTCTGTTGCGCCTTTACCATGACCGCCAGGACAGCGGCGAAGAATAATCCGGCCCGGCCGCTCCGGGCGGATCAGGAGCTGGCGCGCCCTTGGCGGGCCGCCGGCGCACAACCCCTAGAAACGAGGCGCGTGTGCGGGGAAAACTGCCGAATACCCGGAGCTGTTTCGTGTGCGGCGTCGATAACGCCTGCGGCCTCCAGCTTTCGCTATACTACGACGCGGAAACGGTGAAGACGGCGTTCACGATACCGCAACGGTTCGCGGGGTATGGCGGCATGGCCCATGGCGGCGTCGTCGCGGCTGTCCTTGACGAAGTCATGGCGTGGGCCGCGAATTGCGCGGCCCGCGGCGGAACG
>SLHB01000167.1 GCA_007136375.1 Candidatus Hydrogenedentota bacterium | reverse complement strand
GATCTCAATTGCGCCTGCGCCGGGACCGCTTGGTTCACCGGCCTGGTGGCGAAGCCAGAGGGCGCCGTCGTGAACCAAGCGGTCCCGGCGCAGGCGCAATTGGCGGATGGCTTCGTCCGCCCATTCCGGCGCCTCTTGTTCTCTGGCGAGTACGGCCATGGGGTACGCCACCGTGTAGCAGCCCTCGGCGCTTGTGATCGTTCCGTCGATGACGCAGCCCTCATCGTCCCGCCGATCCGTCCAGAAGGCCTTGACGGTGTCTAGGGCGGGGCTTCCGGGCATATGCGTCGCGACGCGGGCGAACATGCCGGAGCCCTCGATGCCGTAGACGCGGCTGCTCACCGGGCGCGAGCGGGGATCCTCGTAGTCGAGGACGCCCGCCTCGTCGACGTACATGGCGAGGCGCTCACGGACGGCGGCGTCCTCGCCGAGATCGCCGAGCCCGTCGATCAGACACTGCTCCATCCAGCCGAAGGGTTGCAGCGTGTCGAGGGAGGCCAACCCGCTCCGCAGCGCTGCCGTTCGGTCGCCGGCTTGGACTGTCAACAGGTGAGGCGCTTGGGCGGGCGGCGCCGCCACGGGACCATCGGCCCGCCCGTCGAGGATGAAGATCGGCGCGGCGCCCTCCGTTTGTTGCAGCGCCACGCCATGCTCCAGGGCGGCGCGGGCCTGGGCGGGAGTAAGGGCCAGCTCGAAAGGCTGGTGTGTGCTCGCATAGCGCGTATCGAACTCGCCGAGGATTTTCCCGCCGATGACCCGGGCCGTTGCGCGCGCGGGTTCCCGCTGGTCAAGCCCGATGGTGATCCGGAGCAAGGCGCCATTCTCCAGGTCCGCCGCGCCGGCTTCCTGTTCCTCCCACCGCAGCTCCAAGGCCGCGTCCGTGCCTTCCCCGGGAATTGCGAGGACACGCCAACCCGCCGGCGGCCGCTGGCCTTCGGGCAGATCCACGGCAGGGGCGGAGGCTTCCGCCACGTAGCGTTGAGGGCTCACATCGAGGCTGGCGGTCTCTGTCTCCGCGGCCACGCTAACGGCTGGCGCGAGCACGAGGAACGCCAGGCTCCACGGCGCGATAACGGCAAGGCTTGGGCGTTGTCGGCGGAACGGTTTGGGATTCAAGGTGAACAATCTCATGCCTCTGGACTCCCCTTTGGTGTGCCGCTTGGGACTCTTAGCGAGCCGGTGAATGACGGCATTCTAGCCGAATCGGACCGGAAAAGCATGGCGGCGTGGCGCGGCCCTGGACTCATATAGTAAGTGCATGACGCTGCTTTTTGCTTAGGTTCGTCCGATGTCCTTTCGCGCCGGCCCCGATGAACTGGCCAACCAGGGCGGCGCCGGCGGGGCCAGCGTCTCGATGCAGTTGTTCGAGGTGACCGGCGGGCCGCCGATTATCCACGACAACGGCACGACGGCGGGCGACAACGCCAAATGGGACACCTTCGCCCCCGAACAGCCCACGACCGACGATTAGATCACCGGCCACATCTTCGAGCCCATCACCGTCGCGGGCGGCGGCGTGCTGCCGGAAGATATCGGCCCGGACGACTACATGCGGTGGGAGCTGAGCGGCGATAGCGCCATTCCCTTGGAGCCGGGCAAGACGTACGCCTGGATGGCCGGCTTTGACGCGCCCGCGCCGTACCGTGGCCTTGCCCTCGCCAATCGCAACACCGCCGCATGGGACGACCCCATCGCCTTTGGCCCGATGGACGGCGGCTACGCCATCGGCCGTAGCGGCGGCAACGATTTCCATGCGGTTTATTTCGATCCCGATGATCCCGAAGACATGGCCCGCGGGCTGGAGGCCGCCTCGCTGCCGATGGGTCCGGACGAGCGCTGGGCAAACACGGACGCCATAGGCACGGCGGGCTACCCGGACGTGGATACGTACCGTGATTTCTACTTCTATCTCCACGCCACGAGTGAACGCTGACGGCGCTTGATGAGGGGGAGCGCGGGGCGGTCTTCCAGCGCGGCCTCCAATGCTGAAACGTGTAGGGTTACACGTTTCGCTTGGGGTTACAGCCGCGCCGCCGTGAGGCGGGTAACAGGCCCTAAAGCCTGATTCGGAAAGGGTTTAGGGATGGAGGCGGCACCCGGACTCGAACCGGGAGTACAAGGCTTTGCAAGCCTCTGCCTTACCAATTTGGCTATGCCGCCCCTGTTGTTGCGTATTGTAGCCAAAGCCCCGGCGCAAGTCAACGGATGCGCGTCCATGATCCGCGCGGGGGCCTTCTTCGGGGACTTCTCCGCCGCCGGTATCCCCACGGAACGGGGTGATGACCTTGGCCTGGCGCCGGCATGTCCTTGCGAGACGTTCTGGCGCGCTTCCGCGTTGACGGGTTCAGGGCGCTCCCGTATACTCGGGTCTTTCCGAATCAACCATTGGAGGGGCTCATGCGCGCCTTGGTGACTGGCGGCGCCGGTTTTATCGGCTCCCATCTCTGCGAGGCCCTCGTCCGGCGGGGGGATGACGTTTTTGTGCTGGACAATCTTAGCACGGGCCGGTTCGAAAACATCGAACACCTGCCGGAGG
>SLHB01000528.1 GCA_007136375.1 Candidatus Hydrogenedentota bacterium | reverse complement strand
GAGCCGAGGACCATGGTGTCCACATTCTTCATGCTCACGTTCAGCTCCATCGCGACGAAGGAGCGCATGCGCGCGCTGTCCAAGCAGCCGGCCATGCCCACGACGCGGTTGGACGGGAAGCCGAGCTTCTTGAAGGCCGTGTAGGTCATGACGTCGAGGGGGTTCGTTACGACGATGACCGTGCTGTTCGGCGCGTGCTTGGCCACAGCGCCGCAGATTTCCGTCATGATTTCCGCGTTCTTCTGGAGAAGATCCAGGCGGCTCATGCCGGGTTTCCGGGGCAGTCCGGCCGTTATCACAACGATGTCGCTGCCTTCGATGTCCTTGTAGTCATTCGTGCCGTGGAGCATCGTCGTGTAGTTGCGGATGGGACCGGCCTCGGTCAGATCCAGCGCTTTCCCCTGGGGCAGGCCCTCGACCACGTCGGTCAAGACAATGTCCCCCAATTCCATCTCGGCGCAGTATTGCACAACCGCGGCTCCGACGTTTCCGGCGCCAATGCACGCGATCTTGAAGCGTTTTCCAGCAGACATGGTTGTCTCCTTTGCCGTTGTTGTTGGTGTTCCCCCGTTGGACCTGTCCCAAATCTGGCTGTAAGCCGGACAGGGGACGCTTTCAGGCAGAGTATAGCCGATCAGAGCGTCCCCGGCAAATCATTTCTCGGTGGTGGAGCCACCGTCCCGGCGAAGATAGAGGGCCTCGCGGGCGCGGACGATGCGGGTGAGCGTGTCGTTGACGGGGCAGGGCGTTCCGTGTTCCGCGCCATAGCGGGCGATGGCTCCGTTGAGGGCGCCGATCTCCGTGCGCCGGCGTTGGCGGAAGTCTTCGCGCATGCTCGCGTAATGGGCGGCGGTGGGTGGAATCAGCTCATGGAAGAGCCGCTCCAGGTACTCCCCGGGCGTGGCGGGCTCCAGCGCCACGCCCATGGCGCCGCCCACGGCGTAGAGTTCGTGGATGACCGACGCCATGAGGGCCTGGGAATCCTCCGTTTCGAGGAGCCTCCCATAGGGCGCGTCCAGCAGGGCGGACAGGGGGTTGAGGGCGCAGTTATACGCCACCTTCGCCCAGAGGACCGTGTCGATCGTGTCCGTGTACACCGCCGGCAAGCCCGCCGCGTCCAGGCGCGCCGCGAGGGCTTTCACCGGCGCCGTGGGCGTCGCCGGATCATAGGTTCCGAAGGCCGTCGGGTTCGCGATGACCGTGACCTCGGCGACGCCAGGCTCTGGGAGCCATGCGCCGAAGATGGCCCGGGCGGCGATGGTCCGGGGCCAGCCGACGTGATTGGCGATGGCCGCCGCGTTGCCCAGGCCGTTCTGACACGCGCACACGAGGCTCTCGTCATGGAGAAAGGGCGCGATGGCGCGGGCCGCGCTGTCCGTGTCGTAGGACTTCACGGTGACCATGACGAGATCGTAGGCCGCTTCAGCGCCTTCATCAGGCGTTGTGCAGGTCCGCAGGTCCGTCACATGGCGTTCGCCAAAGATCCCCGTGACACGGAGCCCGGCCCGGCGGATGGCGTCCATGTGGGCGGCCCGGCCTACGAGCGTCACGTTGCAGCCCGACTCCGCCAGAAAGGCGCCCATGACGCTGCCGATGGCGCCCGCTCCCATGATCAGTGCGCGCATCCCATTCCTTCCTCAGGCCCCGGCGGGGCTAGCGTAGCCACAAGCGGATCTTGCGGGCGATGGTCTTGAAGCGCGTTAAGGTCTCCGGCGCCGGGTTCTTGAACGCGGCGAAATCGACGCGGAGCGTCCGCTTCAAGGGCTTCTTCCAGTTCACCGCATCAAACATGCCCGCCACGTGAAGTCCCGCGTCTTGCGCCGCCTCCTTCACCAATTCCGGCGGGTAGATGCGCTCCCGGATCGGTTGAGCTTGGCCGCGGTTGATGGTGACCCGCGTCTCCGCCAATTGGGCCGCGCGGTTGTACTCGCTTTCCCAGGTGGTGGAGAAGCGCCCGTTCTGCTCCGTCCAGCGTTGGCCCGCGAAATGGACCATGACCATGCGCTCCGTGATGATGTCAAAATAGAGGAGGCCGCCGTCCCTCGTCATGGCCGCCATCTCCCGAAAGGCTTGGCGCAGATCCGTCTCCTCCGTTAGGAAGTTGAGGCTGTCAAAGAGGCAGGTCACCACATCAAAGCGCTCGTGAAAGGGTTGGGCTCGCATGTCCGCCACGGCCACGGGTAGGTTCCGCTCCCGTTGACGGGCTTGCCGGACCATGGCCCGGGACAGGTCCGTCCCAAAGCTGCGCCAACCGCGCTCCCGGAGCTTGTTCATGAGCGCGCCCGTCCCGCAGGCCATGTCCGCGTGAAGCGGGCGCGGGGCAAGCAATTCCTCCATGATGCGCAGCTTCAGAAACCACGTGTCGTAGTCCACATGCTTCATCATGGCGTCGTAATACCGCGCGAGGACGCCGAAATCGTCGTGGCCGGTCATGAAGGCTTGCCGAAGCGCTCTTCCACCCAGGCGGCGAAGGCCTCGCCTTCGGGCAGCGGTTTGGTCTTGCGCCGGACGTGGCTCATCTTCTCGCCCACGACGTAG
>SLHB01000430.1 GCA_007136375.1 Candidatus Hydrogenedentota bacterium | reverse complement strand
TCCGCGCCAGCCCTGGCACGTCTCGCGGACCGACTCCGCCACCCGCGCCAGGAGGATCACCTCCCCATTCACTTCGGCCGCGCCGGGATTGAACACGCCGGCCACATGCAGGCGTTCGTCGGACGGGGGAACGTCGCCGGGGCGGAGGAGGCAGGGGTTGGATACGCGTTCGAGCAACGCCAAGGCGTCTGTACTCCCTTCCACGGGGCCTTCGCCGCCCCGGTTTCGCACCGCGCGGCGTCTTTCTCCGCGGACGGTACTGCGAAAACCTGTTTTCACTTGACCTTCCCGCCAGAAAGCGCCACAATAGGACCGTGATTTCGGGTAAACCAAGGCTCATTTGAGCGCTACGCGCGCGGAGCGGCGAACCGCTCTAGCGGGCACCGTCTAGTATAGAGGGAGGTACGCACCAATGGCACACTTTACACGGCGCCAGTTTCTTAAAGGCGCTTTGGCGACCGGCGCCGCCCTGTCGCTGCCCACGCAGCGCGTTCTCGGCGCCAACGACGACATCCGGCTCGGCTTCATCGCCCTGGGCGGACAAGGCCGGGGCCTCCTCGGCAGCTTCTCGGGCATCGACGGCGTCCGCGTGGTGGGCTTGGCCGAACCGGACCGGGACCGCTTGGACGCGGCCCACGAAGACTTCCCGGACGCCGACGCGTACACCGACTTCCGCGAAATGCTGGAGCGCGACGACATCGACGCCATCGTCATGGCGAACTGCGTGCACTGGCACGGCCTCGCCACCTGCATGGCCATCGAAGCCGGCAAGGATGTCTACGTCGAGAAGCCCCACTGCTACAGCATCTGGGAAAGCCAGCAGATCGTCGCCCGGGCCAACCACTACGGCAAGCTGGTCCAGGTCGGCACGCAGCACCGCTCCGCGTCGGTCCAGCAGGAAGTGAAGGATTGGCTCGCTTCCGGCGCCATCGGCGACGTCCAGTGGGTGCGCTCCACGACCTACAACTCCCGCAACTCCATCGGCATTCGCGACACCCCCATGACGCCGCCCGAGCACGTGGACTACGACCTGTGGCTGGGGCCGGCACAGGACCTGCCCATCTACCGGCAGAACTTCCAATATGACTGGCACTGGGTATGGAACACCGGCGGCGGCGAAGCGGCCAACTGGGGCCCGCACATCCTCGACGACGTGTACAACATCGTCTTCGACGACGCGCCCGTCCATCCCCGCTCCTGCATGTCCGTGGGCGGCCGCGTCGCCTGGAATGACGGCGGCGAGACGCCCAACATCCACATGAGCTACTTCGAGACGGACAGCGTGCCCGTGAGCTACGAAGTCGTGCATCTGCCGGTCGAGCCGGGCGGCGACATGGGCGGCGTGCGCGGCACCCGCAACGGCTACGTCATCCAGTGCGAAGGCGGCTACTACTCCGGCGGACGCGGCGGCGGCGACGCCTACGACAACGACGGCGCCGAGATCCAATCCTTCCGCGGCGGCTCCGGCGCCGGCGAACACCACCGGAACTTCATCAGCGCCGTGCGCAACCAGGACCGAAGCGAACTCAACGCCGACGTGTCCAAGCTCCACTACTCCATCTGCTGGTGCCACTGGGCCAACGTGGCCTACCGCCTCGGCCAGAGCTACGACCCCGAACATGTGGCGAGCATCACCCAGCAGCACGACTACTGGGAAGAGGCGTGGGAAGACATCACCGCCCGCCTGCGCGCCCACGACATCGACCCCGAAGGCGAAGGCGTGTTGCAGGCCGGTCCCGTTATCGAGATCGACTCGGACAACGAGACCCTCGCGGGCGACTCCGCGACGCCGGAAGCCCTGGCGCTGCTCAGGCGCGAATACCGGGAGCCCTACGTGCTGCAGCCCTTCCAGGCCTAAGCGCGCCGAGCGCCCCATAGACCCACACACCGCCATTCCCCTTCCCTCCCCGCGGAGGGAAGGGGAATGTTGCATTTCCGGGGGGACACGAGTCCCGGAGGCGTTCAGCGGAGCGCTTCGATGGCCTCCCGCACGTCGACCTCCAGCTCCAGCATCTCGTAGTCATCGGTGATGGTGAAGGTTTCGGCCGTCACCTCACCATGAACGAACATCTCGGCTAGATCAGCCGCAACATCGCGGGTGAACGCCACCAGAAGCGTGTACTCGCCTGGCGCAAGCCCCGGAAAGTCCAACCTACCCCTTGCCGGGGTAACGCCGAGCGCGGCATCGAGAAGGGCGTTCGCGGCACTTGTGTCCATAGGCGGCTCCACCTGACGCCCCGCAACGACGACGGCATGTCCACCGAAGTCAGGCCGTGCGCCGACGAGCTCGAAGCGGGCGTGCGCCTGGCCCGGGGTGTCAGCAAGATCCCACACAATTTCCCGGGTTTCCCCTGGGTCGAGAGTGAACGGTCCGAGCCGGCCGGCCGGCCCGCCGGTCCCTTGACGCGCCGCAACCCCCAGGGTGATGGGACCTGGCGGAACCCCTTCAAACTCGAAGTGACCGGGTTCGTACCCGCCAGGTGTTGTCAGCGGTATCCTCGTGTGCAGACTATATCCGTCGAACTCGAAACTTGCACTGCCCTC
>SLHB01000328.1 GCA_007136375.1 Candidatus Hydrogenedentota bacterium | reverse complement strand
TGCCGTCTTCATGGGTCCAGACGCAGTATCCTTCCACATCCCAGCGGTCCAGCCCGGATGCGGCGCCGGGAACCTGCACCTCGAAATCGGCCCAATGGTACAGCTCTACATCCGTCGCCATGCCGCCAACGGCTGGCGCGCTGATCCCGAGGCCGACGGCCAGGATCGCCGCGCTTCCCATGCGCGCCAGGAGGCTAGTGGCGGTCCGCCGATGCAATTGGATGGGATGGTGATAATGAAAGCCCCTCATGAGGAATCTCCTTGTCCGTCCCCGAGCCTTACGCGGAAGGCGGGACGCCTCACTCCCCTGTTCGTCCACCGTCGAGCACGCTTGCGACTATACCACGAGCGGCGCGGGACGCTATAGGGTCTTCCGGAAGCGGATGGTGCTGACCGTGAGGACGGCGACGCCCATGCCGATGAGGACTAGGCCTTGATACCAGAGATCCTCCAGGCCGGCGCCGCGGAGGACGAGGCCGCGCATGACCTCGATGAAGTAGGTCACGGGAACCAGACGGCCGATGATATAGATGGGCGTGGGCATGTTGTCGAGGGGGAACATGAAACCCGAAAGCAACACAGAGGGCAGCACAATCACCAGGGAGTATTGCAACGCTTGGATCTGATTTTCCGCGAATGTGGATATCAACAGGCCGAACCCGAGGGCGGAAAAGAGGAAGGGAATGAAGAACAGCGCCAGCAGCGCCACGTTGCCGGCGATGGGCACCTGGAAGAGGGTCCGCATGATGACGACGAGGAACGCGGCCTCGAACACGCCCACGGCGAAATAGGGCATGAGCTTGCCGAGCATCAGGCCGAGGCGGCTCACGGGCGTTACCATGAGCTGCTCCAGGGTGCCGTTCTCCTTTTCGCGCACGATCGCGAAGGTGGTGAGCAGCATCGTGGTCATCTGCAGCACCACGCCGACCAGGCCCGGCACCATGAAGTTGGCCGTGCGCATGTCGGGGTTAAAAAGCATGCGCGACCGGGCCTCCACGGGCGGCTGCATCGCGCCGTTCACCGTCTCGACGCTCATCTCCATGGACTTGCGCAGGGTAATGGCGTTGGCCACGTTGAGGGCCTGCATCGCCACCGTCGAGTCACTGCCGTCGATGAGGACCTGGATGGCCGTGGGCTGGCCGCGGAGGATGTCGTCGGTGTAGTGGGGAGGGATCTTGAGGGCCACCTTCGCGTCGCCGCGCACGATGGCGCCCACGAGCTCCTCGTCGCTGAGGGCCGTCTCCACGATGTCGAAGTAGCCCGAATTCACGAAGGTGTTCAGCAGTTCCCGGCTTTCCTCGCGTCCGTCCAGGTTGTACACGGCGGTGGGCACATTGCGCACGTCCAGGTCGATGGCGTAACCAAATATGGTGAGCTGGATGCTCGGCACGGCGAGCATGAGCAGGAAGGTGCGCGGATCCCGGAGCAGGTGGATCGTCTCCTTGTACATGACCGGGGCGATGCCTCTAAACATGGCGTACGGCGTCCTTCTCCCGGGTCAGCGTGACGAACACGTCCTCCAGGGTCGGTGGAATGACGGAGACCGTGGGCTGGCCGAAGCCGAAGCCTTCGAGGTCGCCGCCCAGGCGCGCCTCGCTGCCCGCATCCAACAGGGCGTGGAGGGAGTCGGCGAAAATTGTCGCCTCCCGCACGTAGGGCAAGCCGTTCATCCGGTTCATCGCGGCCGTCAGGCGCGGGCAGCGCACTTCCACGCGGACCGTTCCCTCCGGCACGATTTCGGGCATGCGCTTCAGCTCCTGGGGCGTCCCGCATACGATTAGCTTCGAGAAGTAGATGTAGCCGACGTGGCTGCACCGCTCCGCCTCGTCCATGTAGTGGGTCGTGACGAAGAAAGTGATGCCCTGGCTAGACAGATTGAAGAGGAGGTTCCACAAATCGCGCCGCGCCACGGGATCGATGCCCGCCGTGGGCTCGTCGAGGAACAGGAGCCGCGGCTGATGCACAATGGCGCAGGCCAGGGCCAGACGCTGCTTCCAGCCGCCGGACAATTGCCCCGCGGCCCGCTTGCGGTAGGCGCCGATGCCCGTGATGTCGATGGCCTCCTCGATCCGCTCCGCCCGATCGCGCCGGGGCACGCCGTAGATGCTCGCGTAGAAACGGATGTTCTGCATCACCGTAAGGTCCCGGTACAGGCTGAACTGCTGCGACATGTAGCCGATGTGCCGCTTCACGTTCTCGCTGTCCCGGACGGCGTCGTAGCCGAGGACCTGGGCCGCGCCCGCGGTGGGCCGGAGGAGGCCGCAGAGCATGCGGATGAGCGTGGTCTTGCCCGAGCCGTTGGGGCCGAGAAAGCCGAAGATGTCGCCCTCTTCTATGGTCAAATCCACATGATCCACGGCGGTAAAGGCGCCGAACTGGCGGGTAAGCCCGTTGCATTCGATGACGGCCGTCATGGCGCCCCGCTCACGCCGTTGGGCAACGCACTCCCGTTCGCGGCAAGGGGCAGCCGCGCCGTCGCCGCCATTCCGGGCCGCAACTTGCCGTCCGCCGGGTCGAGCCGCACCTTGACGCCGAAGACCTGCTG
>SLHB01000014.1 GCA_007136375.1 Candidatus Hydrogenedentota bacterium | reverse complement strand
TCGTCACGGACCAGGACATCGTCTGTCACTTCAACAGCTCCTGGTGCGTGCGCGTGCGCCGCGACGATCTCCTCACCCTGCAAGTCGACGGCGTGAACGGCTCCGCCGTCGCCGGGCTCCGCGACTGCTACGTGCAACACGCGGCCACCACGCCGAAGCCCGTGTGGAATCCCGACATTCCCAGCCCCATCGACTTCAAGGGCGGCTGGGAGCCCATGCCCTGGAACCAAGCGTACGGCAACGCCTTCAAGGCTCAGTGGGAACTGTTCCTGCGCCATGTCGCCCTCGGTGAACCCTTCCGCTGGGATCTGCTCGAAGGCGCCAAGGGCGTGCAACTCGCCGAACTCGGCTACCAGTCCTGGCGCGAACGCCGCTGGCTCGACGTCCCCACGCTGTAGGACTACCGGGCGCGCGCCGTAATTCCGTGATCGGCGGAAATCCTGGGTCGATGGGCGTTAGTTCAGCGGCTTGGAAGGCGGGGCGGGGCGCATAAACCCTTTGTGCAAAAGGAGTTACGTAATTACGGATCCCGCGGGAATCGCAATTAGCCCTGTCGCCGCCGCGCTTAGGCGCGGCCATTCCAGGTAAACAGGTCTGGTCTCACCCGCGAATGGCCCCAAACGCGGGTAAGACCTTCCTTTTCCTTGCGAAAACCCCGCCTTACCCCCCGCTTTCCGCCGCAACGTGGGCGATGATGTGGCCGTGGCCTTCCGGAATGGACAGCGTGAGGGGCGCGCCGTCTTCGGCGGAAGCGGCGGCCGGTTCGCCGATGATGTCCGCCGTCACGGGGTCGCGCCAGGTCACGGTGTAGACGCCCGCTTCAGCGGCAAGCGTGGCCTCGCCCGCGCTGGCGTTCACGAATTGCACGAGGTAGTGGGCGCCCGGCTGGGCCAGCACAAGGGGGCGCGTGTCTCCGGGCGCGGACTCGATGAGGCCCGGGTTGGGCGCCATCTCCCAGAAGGGGATTTGTCCCGCCACGTGGGCCAGGCTGCCCGCCACTTGAAACTGGGCCTCCACACGCTGCTCAGGGTCATCGTCGAACGAGCGGTGGAACCGGCTCGACGCGGCGCCAGCCAAGAAGCGCGACCAGTGAACAATGGGGCCGTTTTGCTGGTCGTTCGTGTAATCCTTGACGACAAGCAACGGTTTGACGGCGCCCGCCTCGTTCATCGCGTCGAAGTACAATTGGATCCGTTCCGCGCCCCCAATGGCCTGCTCCACGGGATCCGCGCCAAATTCATGCCGGGACACGCCCTGGGCGATATCCACGTAGCCGTAGCGATCATCGGTGGCGAGGGTCAACGGGTTGAGATCGTAGTCGCACTCGCCGCCGCCATCTTGCCGGTTCGTGGACGGCATCTCGCCGATGAGCCGCCACGGCTCAGCGCGTTCGCGGATGTACTCGGCCCAGTAGCGGCTCCAGGCCAGATCGGCCCGCGTCTCGTTCGACAAGGTCAGGAGCACGTTGGGGTAGTCCGCCACGATGCCGAGGAGATGGTCCACGTAAGCGTGCTGATGCGCCAGGGCCTCCGCGATGTTCTCCTTGTCCGGCAGCGTCTGATAGAAGGGCGCGCCGCAGCCTTGGGTCGTGGTGGGCAAGACATCCGCGCCGTAGTTCACGTTATTGTCGGGATTGAAGGGATGGCCGTTCCACGCGGCGCCCTCGCCGGGATCCCACGCGCCGTTCACGCCCCGCGTCACGGACCAGTCGTCCCACACTTCCAGCCCGACCACGAAGCCCCGCTCCTTCGCGGCGCCAAGATAGTGGCGCAGGCGTTCTTCCCATTCCGGCTCGAACTCGGTGAGATCGTAGCGCCCTTCATCGTCCACTTGACGCCAAGGCTGAATCACTTCGGTTACGTCGCCATCGTGCATGTGGTTCAACGGATCATACGGCAGACAGCGGAGAAGGCCTCGCACGTTGTCGCTGCCCGCCCGCTCAACTTCCTCCGCCAACCGGTCCAGCGTACGCATGTAGTCGATTTCGGGCCGGCTGATGGGCGTCCAGCCATGGGGATAGGTCGCCCCCACCAGAAACACCGGCTCGCCGTCCATGGCAAAGTAGTGGGGATTGCCGCTGTATACTTCCACGCGTTGCTCCGCGCCGGCGGCCATTGCCCCTGCCGTCAATAGCGCCAACAGCGCCGCCATACGCCCCTTGATCATCGAACTGTCCTCCCCGTTTCGCCCGGCAAGACGGGCGTCCGCTTTTCCCCCTCTAATGCCCCGGAGCCGGGCCCAGGTTCCACGGCGGGCCCGTCCTGTCAGCGCCGGCGAATCGTGAACCGCGTGTGAGGCGACGGATCCTCGGCCACCTCGTACGGACTTGTGGCCGCGAAGGCCTCGGCGAGGGCGTCCGTTTGGCCGGGATCCGCCGGTCCCGCGTGGGCGTGGATAAGCCAGCGTAGGCGGAGCGGCGCCTCCCGTTCCGCCGTGAGCGGGCCGTCCATGCTGTGCGCCGCGCCCATCCAACCGTCGGACCGGACATGCCAGCGGGGCGGATGGGCGGGATTGTCCGGATGACTGATATAGGCGAGCCCCTCCGTC
>SLHB01000243.1 GCA_007136375.1 Candidatus Hydrogenedentota bacterium | reverse complement strand
TCATGCAGTCGAAAATCTGATCCAACGGAAAGAGGTTGTGCTTGTATTCAGCTTCCTGAGTGGAAAGGTCTAGGGCTATATCACGACCAAAATTCTTTCGAACGATGCGGTCAGACGGAACGCTAATGATGGCGTCGTCTATACTGGCGGCATTCGTCGTCGCTTTACCAATATCAAGGAAGTAATGGCGTCGTACTTCTGTTCCTCTTTGAGTGCGTGTTCGAATGGGCTTTTTCGAATACATCGCTTGGTAGAGCGATGTCATCCGCTGCTGTCCATCGAGAAGCAGTTCTCCTGGCCGCACGTCTTCCGCTTCAACTCCCTCCAAAACACGCGGCTTGAATTCGACGGCCCCACCGGTTTCCAAGGTAAGTAGCGCTCCGACAGGAAAGCCCTTGGTAATTGAGGCGATGAGACTTTTCACATCCTCATCTCCCCATACGTAGTCTCGCTGGAAGTCGGGCAACTGAAGCTTTCCTTGGTCTACGTCGCGAAGGATGTCGCGGAGATCCTCTTTAGTGGTGTCAAACATTAGCGCTTGCTCCCGTTTTACTAGCCGTAAGATGCTGTCCGACAATTCTGTTGAACTCCGCCTCGACTTTCTCTGCGAAGTCCGTTTCCATGGCGTACATCTCGGTAAACTCGGCGAAGGCCCAGCGGCCGTAGGCGCACAGGTTGTTTACGCCGGGAATCCAGTAGGTGTCCATGGTGGACTTCTTCTCCTTGGCGTCTTCCCGGCGGTAGCCCTTGATTTCCACCACGAGATGGAGCGGGTCGTCCGGCCCGGCGCCGTCGTCCACGAGGATGATGAAGTCGGGGATGTAGATGCGCGATTCCGAGCCATAGCGGTAGGGCACTTCCAAGCCCAGATTGTGGTTCTTCACGTAGGCCAAAACTCTGGGATGGGACTCAGCCACGCGGCAGAACTCGGCTTCCCAATCACTGTCGAGCACAATCCAATTGATATGGCAACGGCGCGCGTCAGTTTCCCAGCGGTCGTGCTTGGACGTGGTGAAGTTGATGTGCATGGTGGAGCCCGTGGGGTTGTAGGGGTCCAGGACCGCCTTGACGGGCCGTTCGCCCACGAGGGCGCGGGTGATGCCGGCCGTGATGCGTTCGCAGGCCATGTCCGCGAGTTCTTGATACATCAACTGGGCGGGATAGGTTCCGCCCTTGCAGACGAGGCAAGCGTCGAGCCAGTGCTTGGTGATGCGCTTGAGCTGGCCGAAGAGGTGGAGCTTGGGATCCTCGCCGGGGTCGCGCCACTTGGTGTATAGCAGGCGTTGGGTCACGTGGTAGAGGAGGGTGGAGCGGCGCAAATCCTGGAGATGTTCAAGGCTCAGGTCCACGTGCTCGCCGATGATCCCGGCGTTCTTGGTGATGGACGGTCCGACAAGGTCGGGCGTCAATTCCAGAACAGAGTCGTCGTTGAACTCGGCGGTGAGCCGTTCGCGGGGCAATTCGACGCGGTAGCCTTGGACGCGGGGAAAACGGATTTCCAGGTGGTCGCGCTCGGGCCGCACGGCCTTGACCTGGACGGTCTCGCGGGGCGGTTGCGGCGGCGCCACGACGGGCTTGGCGGTGAAGTCAAAGGGAATGCCCAGGATGTCGGCGTACTCGACGTTGAAGAGGTCTTCGTCGTTGAGGTCATAGGACTGGCGGCGCAAGGCGCGGCCGATGACCTGTTCGCAGAGGAGCTGGGTGCCGAAGGCGCGCACGCCCAGGATGTGGGTGACGTTGCTGGCGTCCCAACCTTCCGTGAGCATGGACACGGACACGACGCAGCGGATGGACTCGCCCAGGCGGCCTTCCTTGCCCACGGTGTTCATGGCTTCCCGGAGCAGCTCCTGGTCGGTAATGTTCTCGGCTTGCTGGCGGTCGCCGGTGCGCTCGACGATCTCGCGGCGGAAGCGTTCGATTTCATCGGACGCGATGTCGCGAAAGTTATTGTCCAGGGCCTCGCCGGACTCCAGTTGCTCGCTGTCGATGAGCAGCGTCCGGGGCCGGGGGATTTGGTCGCCGTGCTCATTGAAGTTCTGGAACAGGGCCAAGCGGCCGTTTTCGAAGGTGGCGGCGCCGTCCTCGTGTTCCCGGTGGAAGCCGGAGACGAAATCGTACACCAGTTTGGAGATGGAGGTGTTCTGGCAGACGATGATGAAGCAGGGCGGGACGCGGATGCCTTCTTGCTCCCATAGATTGAAGGTTTTTTCATAGTGGCCGTAGAGGGCAAGCAGCGCGGTCTGGAGCTCGACGGGCAGGCTCAGGGGGTCGAGGTTCTTGGCCTTGCCCCGGCCCTTCTTGGGCATGTCCTTGCGGATGTGCTCCCACAAGTTCCGGTAGACGGGCATTTCGTTGCCGGTGATGTTGTCGGCCACGGGGACGCGGGGCAGCTTGACGATGCCGCATTCGATGGCGTCCATGAGGGAGAAGTCCGTCATGGTCCAGGGAAAGAGCGTGCCTTCTGCGTAGCCGGAGCCCCGGAGAAAGAAGGGGGTGGCCGATAGGTCGATGACGCGGGCCAGGCCGAGCTTGCGGTTGACGGCTTCCAG
>SLHB01000415.1 GCA_007136375.1 Candidatus Hydrogenedentota bacterium | reverse complement strand
TCTACTTGTCTCACGCCGTGCGGACCACCTCCCAGCTCGCGGATTTCCTGGCGCGGTCCCATACCGCGGAGTGGCACTACGGGAATCTCTACAGCTTCGGGGGCGGCAGCGAATGCATGCAGGCGGAATGGCCAGGCACGCGGGCCCACGCGCCAGAGAATGGCGACGTGGACATCAGTTGGGCGGATTACCACGACTTTGACCTGCCGGCGGGGTACCGTCTCGACGATGACGGCTCCGCGCTCCCTTCGACTTACGCGCGCCTGCGCGAAGGCATCGAGCGGTTCTTCATCACTGACATCAACAACCCGGGCGCGGGCGCCGAAGCCCAAAGCAGCATCCCCACGATGTTCGACGGCTGGGGGCTGCCCCACTACGACGACTACGTCTCCGGCATGACGGCCGGGCCTTCCATCAACTTCAACCACCTGCCGGGCGGCGCAAACGTGCTGTTCATGGACGGCCACGTCCGCTTCATCCGCTACCAGTCGGAGTTCCCGATTCAGTGGTTGCAGGAAGAAGAGTACGGCCCCGTCGCCGGCACGCAGATTCACCGGACCATGAGCTACGTGGGCGGCTTCGGCTGATCGCCCGCACTTCATCGGCAAAACTGTCTAGAGCGGCTCCTCCATCCGCGAGGACGGAGGAGCCGCTTGGGCCTTTCGAGACGAGCGCCCATTTTATCGTTGGACAAAGCCCCGGGGCGTGCGGTCCGGGGAGCAGGTAAAGGAGGAAAGAAGCATGATGCGCGGATTGGCGTCATTGGCCGCCGTGATAGCGTTCACGGCGGGAATGTTGGCCGGTTGCGGAGGCGGACAAGAGGAAATTTCTCCCGCCCAGCAACAGCAAATGGAGCAGTACCAACAGGAGCTCCAGCAAAGGGAGGAGCAACAGCAGCAGCAAGGTCCAGGAGGCTATTAGTCTCATCCCCACGAACGCCGCCAAACCGGCCCTCGGCTTGGCGGCGTTCCGTTTTTTGGGGTTGACGCCGGCGCGCACACGGGCGGCGCGCACCGCATAATCCAGAGAGAGGCAGTGGCAGTACAGGAGAAGGAGGGAAACACAGGAATGAGGACAAGACAAAGCCAGACCCGGATATTTGGCGCATGGGGCGCCGCGTTGGGCCTCGGCGCCGCGGCGTGCATGAGCGCCGTCGCCCAGCCGGAACGGGGCGAATGGCTCGAAGTGAGCGCGACCTTCGACGGGGACACGGAAACCTGGAGCGTCGATTCCCCCGATGGCTACACCATCATCGGATTCGACGGCTCATGGGACGGCAATCTGGACTGGACGCCCGAAGCCGCCTTTGACGGCGATTTCGGGAACTTCGCGCACACGCCCGACGGCTCATTGCTGTGGGTAGGGCTCGATCTGGGTCCCGATACGCAGAAGGAAATCACAGGTATCCGCATAGCGCCGCGGGACGGCTTCGAGGAACGGGCCGTCGGCGCCACCATCTACGGCGCGAACGTGTTCAACCCGGACCTCTACGACCCCACGCCGGGATCGGACTTCGATGACCGCGGCGACGCCGTGCCCTTACTCACCATCGAGGAAGCGCCGCCCTCCGGAGAGTGGACGACCTTTGACATCGACCACGCGGAAGGTTTCCGCTTCGTCTTCTATGAGGCGTCGCCCGATGTCCACGACAGCTTTCACACGGACCTGGCCGGCATCGAGTTCTACGGCCAGGACATCGTGAGCGTGTCCGTGACAGGACCGGCGCTGGCGCAAGCGGGCGCCACGGTCACGCTGACGGCCGACGTGCAGAACGCCGCCGGTGAGGTCTCTTACCAATGGCTGCGGGACGGCGAGGAGATCGGCGGCGCCACCGAAAGCACGTATGTCATCGCCGATGTCTCCCAAGCCGACGAGGGCGCCTACGCGGTTCGCGTCACCGACGATGAAACGGAGATCACGTCCGCCGCGCGCAGCCTGAGCGTGGGCGAGAACGTCCCCGCAGCCGGCGGCCTCGCGCTGACGGCCCTGACCGCTCTCTTCGGCGCCGCAGGCGTCTGGAGACTGCGGAAACGCCGCGTTTCCGTCTAGAACATACCCTGGAACCCTGGAGGCGCCTCGGCGTCGACGAGGGGTTATCCTACTGAGCGCCGGTCTGGCGGACCTACGAAACCCGCCGGACCGGCGCTTTCATGTGTGGCGGGCGCAGGCCGCCGCTTGTGGCAGCAAGCGCGATCGCGACGAAGAAATATTAGGAATTTGACGAACATGGAACGAATTATAGGCTGTTGGGGTTCAATATAATAGCAATGACGTGTTTATTTGTGCGTATTGCGCCATATTAACCGGTTTGTTGATCGGCCGTGGCGCAGAAGACTAGGGACGTCTTACGCGAGCCGTGAGGGGGTGATTCCTACTTGCTTGGCGAAACCGAACGCTAACGGGAGCCACAGGCACGCCGCCCGGGGCGAGCCCGGGCCGTGAAGCAGCACGGAGGGAGCGCCATGCGCAAGCGAAGACAGGGTTTTACGCTCATCGAACTGCTGGTGGTGATCGCTATCATCGGCATCCTGGCGGCGATTCTTTTGCCTG
>SLHB01000526.1 GCA_007136375.1 Candidatus Hydrogenedentota bacterium | reverse complement strand
CGCCCGCCGTGGCCGTCGTGACGCCTTTAAGCAACTGTCCCACGTTCAGACGCGGCAGCTCCAACAACCATGACGCCGCCCAGCCACTCAGCCTGTTTACAAGGGAGGGCTTGGCAGGGGACCTTGGCGGTTGCTCAGCCGGATCAGATTCATCTCCAGGCATGGAGGGCGGGGGGTCGTCTGCTGAAGCGCTCCGCACAGCCGGCTCGTCTGAGGCGGATTCGTCTTCGGCTTCACCGGCGGCCGCATCGAAGAATTCCATTTCGCCGGAAGGTTCTTCGGATTCCACGCCGCCAGCGGAGGGATCGTCTCCGCGGCTCATGTGCACGTCTTCCAGCAACGAATCGAGAATTCCTTGAGCAACCAGAGACTCGTTATCTTCGATGGGCGGCTCCGCGTCCCCATTGGATGCAGCATCCTGACCGCCTTCATCCTCCCCGGACGCAGGCGACAATTGATCGTCTTCAGCCGCGCCATGAACGATGTCGCTGGGAGACTCGCCAACAGTCTCATCGGGATCAGGCGATGCGGTGGAAGCGTCAGCTTTATTGGCGCCGACGTGCCCGTCGACGTCGGCGCCCGCGAAAAGCGCGTCAATCTCATCCTCATCAAGGAGGTGGGTATGTTCGTCTTCAGACTTGCCGGGCGCGGAAGACGATTCGGCGGAGTCCTCTCCTTGTTCGTCGTCCAGAGGGTGTTCGGATTTGTTGGGTTCTTCCGGCGCCACGGCTCACTCCAGTCCGATCCGTTACATTATCCTTGTTGGAGAAGTCGCAACGGTCCCATCCAACGGCGTCTTATCAGTAAAACCTTGACTAGCGTAGCACGGAAACGCAGCTTGCGCAATATGCCCGAACCGCCATGATCATTCGAAGAGCACTACGTGAATCCGCTTGGACAAATCACTATCGGGGTGATAGATGATGATGTCGTCAAGGCCGTTGTTGCTGAGGTCTCTTGCCCACGCGTTGCCGTGGGGCGGCACGTCGAGGGTTAACCAAGGCCGCCGGGACAGGAACTCTCCCGGGGTGTTCTTGTGAATGACCAAGGCGTCATCGCCCGCGCCGAAGGCGACATCCGTGTGACCGTTGCCCGAGAAATCGCCCATGGTGTAGGCCACGCTTCGCCGCCCATCGGGAACCTCGATGGGAAAAGACCCCGTGTAAGCCGGCCTGTCGGAAAACCCGTTATCGCCGTACATGTACACATCGGCCTGCACGGTCACGCGGCCGCGCAGGAAGTAGCTGACGAACGATCCGATGCTGTAGGGAACCTTCAGAAACACGAGGTCCTGCCGGCCGTCGCCGTCGACATCGATAACGACGGGGGTGGCGAAAGCGCCTTCAAACACGTAGCGCGCCGTAGGATTGACGGGATACACAAAAGGCTCTTCGGCCAGATAGACTTCCGTGACCACGGTAACGTTCAAGGATCCCTTGAGCTTTGTGATGACGAGATCGGGAAGTCCGTCGCCGGTGATGTCAGTCAATTTCGCGCTGGCGTCCCACTCATCATCGTCGGCCAACGGCAGTTCGAAACGGTGACGCGTCGCCCAGTCCGGCCCATAGGCGAAATCCGCTTGCTCGTCGTCGAGGAAGACGAAGGCCTTGTTGTCGCTATACGGCGCGTCAAAAGCCTTGAAGGCCGGATACGAGTGCCGGATGGTGAGCCCGTCTTCTCCGCCGCCGCCGGCGCCCGTGTCCACTTCGCAGCGGACATAGGCGATTTCCTCCTCTGCGTTGCGCACGGCGTATCCCGTCGGCATGGGGATGAGCCACTCATCGATACCGTCGCCGGTAAGGTCGACAGCCAAGTCGTTCAAAAACCGCGGCCGCCGGGCGCTCTCCGGGAAAAGCGACATGAATTCCGGCTCGGCCAGAACTTCGAACCGGCCCTCTGTAAACTGATAGATGGTGGCGCCTTCCGCATGAGCGACGACCAATTCCTTAGGCTCGCTCCCGTCCACTTCGGCCCAGAACAGGCTGCCTACCTTGTCCTCAAGCGGAAGCACGAAGTGCGGTTCGCCATAGTAGCCGCCGTTGTCACGGGCGAGGAATACGGCCAAGCCCCGCTCATTGCTGCCCGGTTCGTCATCGGCGACCACGGCGAAGATGTCATCATGGCCATTGCCGCTTACATCCCGCGCTGAAACATCCCAAACGGGAAGCTGGGTATTGAGTTGATAAACTTGGGGCTGAGGGGCTGCAAGAACCGCCATCATGGCGGCGCAAACGGTGCTGATCATGCGTTTAATCTCCGGATTGCGTTAGGTGGCGCGTGTTTCATGGAACAGGACGGCGGAGTGGACCGCGCTGGCGTCCTGCAAAAGAGCGAAGCAATTGTCCAGATTGGACCACGGCCATGCTTTCCCAGGTTTCGAGGACCGCCTACTGCGTTCGAAGCCGATTCATGACCATTCAATGCCGTCCACGCCTCATACGGTTGCACGTCATGAACGGCAGGGGCCTATGGTGAATAACGGCAACGACGGCGAACTGGACGACATCTCACGTGATCTCTTCTCCCGGCAGGATGACTCGGGTAGTTTTTT
>SLHB01000206.1 GCA_007136375.1 Candidatus Hydrogenedentota bacterium | reverse complement strand
TGGTGGCCGAAGTCGCAGGTCTCGCCGATGACCGTGCCTGGGCGGACGCCGCCGCCGGCCATCCAGATGGTGAAGCAGCCGGGGTGATGGTCGCGGCCGAGGTATTCGGAGCCGTGGCGCGCCTCGTTCATGGGCGTGCGGCCGAATTCGCCGGACCACACGACGAGGGTGTCGTCGAGCATGCCCCGCTGTTTCAGGTCCTTCACCAGCGCGGTGACGGGCCGGTCCATCTGCTTGCACTTCTTGGGCAGGTGGTTGATGATGTCGTCGCCGGCGCCGGTGCCGTGGGTGTCCCAGCCCCAGTCGAAGAGTTGGACGAAGCGGACGTTCGCCTCGGCGAGGCGCCGGGCGAGGAGGCAGTTGTTCGCGAAGGACGCGCCGCCGGGCTCCGCGCCGTACATGTCCAGGATGTGCTGGGGCTCCTTGGCGATGTCCATGGTCTCTGGCGCGGCCATCTGCATGCGGAAGGCGAGTTCGTATTGTTCGATGCGCGTCAGCGTCTCGGGATCGCCAAAGTCTTGGGCGTGCTCCTCGTTGAGCTGGGTGAGGGTGTCGATGGTCTTGCGGCGCACGTCCCGGTCCATGCCCTTGGGGTTGGAGAGGTAGAGCACGGGGTCGCCTTCGCTGCGGCATTGGACGCCTTGGTGGATGGAGGGGAGGAAGCCGTTGCCCCAGGCGTTGCTGCCCGCGGCGGGATTCTTCCCGCCGGACACGAGGACGACGAAGGCGGGCAGGTCCCGGTTGTCGCTGCCGAGGCCGTAGGTCATCCACGAGCCCATGGAGGGGCGTCCGGGGCGCGGCCCGCCCGTGTACAGGAAGAGCTGGGCCGGCGCGTGGTTGAACTCGTCCGTGTGCATGCTGCGGATGATGCACGTGTCGTCGACGATGGATGTGAAGTGGGGGAGGAGTTCGCTGACCCAGGCGCCGCTTTGGCCGTATTGCTCGAAGGAGTACGGCGTGCCGAGGATGTCGGGCACGCCCTCGATGAAGGCGAGGCGCTGATCCTTGTAGAGGGATTCCGGCGCGGGCTTCATGTGGTAGTCGTTGAGCTTGGGTTTATAGTCCAGCAGATCGTGTTGAGGCGGCGATCCGGCCATGTGCAGATAGATGATCCGCTTGGCTTTCGGCGCGAAGTGGGGCAGGCCGGCGAAGGCGCTGGACGCTTGCGCGCCGAAGATGTTGGACCCCATGAGGCCGCCGTTCAACAGGCCGGCGAGGGCGACGGCGCCAAAGGATTTCGTCATCCGGCTCAGGAAGTGGCGGCGCGTGATGACGCGGGCGCCCGCGAATTTCAGTTCGTCATGGACGTTCATCGGCTCGTTCATGGCGTCCTTACCCTTTCGTCAAGAACTCGTCGAGATTCATCACCACATTGCTCACCACGGTCCAGGCGGCCGCTTCCTCCGCCGCGAGATCGTCCGGCAGGGGCCCGAGGGGGTCCGTGGCCATTTCTCCGGCGGCGCTGGGGTCTTGGGCGTAGCGCGCGCGCACGTCCTCGTACAGGGCGAGGAGGGCGTCCAATTCCGCGTCCTGGGGCGGCCGCGCCAGGGTGAGTTCATAGGCCCGGCGGATGCGCTCCGCGGGTTCGGCGCCGGCCTCTCGGATGATGCGGCGGGCCAAGGCCTGGGCCGCCTCCACGTACACGGGATCGTTCAATGTCACCAGGGCTTGCAGGGGCGTGTTCGTGCGCACGCGCTCGATGTTGCAGACTTGGCGGGCGGGCGCGTCGAACATGGCGAAGGACGGGTAGTGGCCGGTCCGGCGCCAGAAGGTGTAGAGTCCGCGGCGGTAGCGGTCGTCCCCTTCGCTCAATTCGGGCACATAGTCGCTGAAGGCCTGCGGCGTGAGCGTGCCCGCGGGCTGATGCGGCAACACGGAGGGGCCGGCGAGTTCATCGTTCAACAAGCCCGATACGGCCAAGGCCTGGTCGCGCACCTGCTCGGCCTCCAGGCGGAAGCGCGGCCCCCGCGCCAACAGCTCATTCTGCGGGTCCGCCTCCAGCAGCTCCGGCGTCGCGCGGGAGGACTGGCGGTACGTGGCGGAGGTCACGATGAGACGGCACAATTCCTTCATGGACCACTCCAGTTCGTTCGAAAACTGGAGCGCCAACCAATCGAGCAACTCGGGGTGGCTGGGCAAATCGCCCTGCAAACCAAAGTCCTCGACCGTGGGCACGATGCCCCGGCCAAAGAGGGTGTACCAATACCGGTTGACCTGGACCCGCGCCGTCAGGGGATTATCCCCATCCACGAGCCATTTCGCCAGGCCCAGGCGGTTTCGCGGATAGTCCTCCGACATCTCGCCGAAGATGTCGGGGATGTCCGCTGTGACTTGGTCGCCATAATTCTGGAATTCGCCCCGGATGAGGATATGCGTGTCCCGGCGCTCCTCCTCGGGCAACTCTTCCATCACCGGCGTGGTCGGCAAGGACGCCTCGAAGGCCTCTATCTCTTCGTCCAGCGCGGCCGCCCGTTCCTCCAGCGATTCGGCGTCCTCTTCCTGAGGCCATTCCGCCTCGCCCGCGAGCCAGGCGCGCAGCCGTTCCCGTTCGGC
>SLHB01000035.1 GCA_007136375.1 Candidatus Hydrogenedentota bacterium | reverse complement strand
GGCCGTGGGACGGCGGTGTGGACCTGGGCGTTTACGAACATGGCGCGCCCGAGGGCGGCCGGGTCCCCGAGGACTCTGGGTTATCCCTGGCGGCGGCGGAGGCCGCCTTGGCCGAGGCCGGCCTGGAGCTCGGCGCGGTGACGGAGGTTCATGACAGCGCCGTGCTCGCGGGCCATGTGATCAGTTATGGTCCTGGCGCCGGCGCTGTGAGGCCGCGTGGTGACGCAGTGGACATCACGGTGTCCCTGGGGCCCTCTGGACCCGTGGAAGTCCCGGATGTCCGAGGCATGCCCGCCGCGCACGCCGAGGCCAGGCTCATCGAAGCGCACCTCACCCCGGCGCCTGCCCGGAATCACGCGTATAGCGGCCATTACTTCCCTGGGGAGGTCATGGCCACAGCTCCGGCCCCGCACGGTTTGGTGGAGCCCGGGACCGAGATTCTGCTTACCGTCTCGCGAGGTCCCGATCCGAACGCGGCGCCCATACCTATCTCCAGCCTTGAGGAACTTCAGCGGATCGGAAGCAGCGCAACCTATCCCTTGGGCGCCCGGTACGTTCTGACGCAGGACATTGACGCGTCGGAAACGGCGGAATGGAACGATGGAGAAGGCTTCGAACCCATCGGATACCGGGAGGAAATGCATATTCTCGACAAGGCCTTCCGGGGCGAATTCGATGGGCAGGGCCATGTGATTGTAGGGCTCACGATCCGCCGGGACGGCGAGTCGGATCTAGGGCTTTTCGGCGCGGCCACCCATGAAGCGCGAATCCGGAACGTTGGTCTCCTTGATGCGACCGTTGTGTGTGAAGTCACGGGAAGCAGGCGAGCAGGCGCCTTGGCCGGGTACTACCAGGGCCACATTGAGAATAGCTTTGCGGAGGGAACTGTCAGGGCGCACGGCTCCGCCGGTGGTTTGGTGGGCGCCCTGGATGGGCGCAACTTTGGCGGGCGCATCTCTGATAGCCACTTTCAGGGCCATGTGGAAGGAAGCAGCGGTATTGGCGGCCTGGCGGGCGGCGCGGGAAACGCCACCATCATCAGGAGTTTCGCGCGAAGTAGTGTTCAGGCCTATTCCAATGCTGGGGGGCTGGTGGGCTCCGTCTACGGCGATGTCCGCGAATCCTTCGCGACGGGTGACGTGACGGGCTACCGATCCCTCGGGGGCCTTATGGCGTCCGTATCGAATGGAAGCGTCACGGACAGTTACGCCACGGGCGCGGTCACTGCCGGAGTGGGTGTAGGCAGCTCCGTCAGACATGTCGGCGGTTTAGTTGCTGGCGTCTCCAATGCAACGATCTCACGGACCTACGCCACAGGCGCTGTCTCCGGGGGGGATGAGCGGTCCACCGGTGGACTGATGGACGACATAGGGGGTACGGAGAACCTGGTCGAGGCCAGTTTCTGGGACGTGGAGACGACGGGCCAGGAGGCGTCCATCAGCGGCGAAGGTCTGTCCACGGCCGAGATGATGCGGCGCGCCACCTTCGAAGAGGCGGGTTGGAACTTCGATGAGATTTGGGCGATCCGCGAGGGCGCGGGGTACCCCTTCCTCCAGTACGAGGAGGAATTCATCGAGGTTCCCGATCTGGCGGGCTTGACCCAGATTGAGGCGGAGGCGGCCCTCGCTGACGCCGGGCTGATCCTCGGGCTCGCGCGCGAAGACTACAGCGTGAGCACGCCAGAGGACGCCGTCATTCGTCAATCGCCGCAAGCGGGCCATTGGGCCCGGCCGGGCGCTGTCGTTAGCCCGGTGATCTCCTTGGGCGCCCAGCCGTGGCGGGGCGTTCCCGATCTCAGAGGCATGACGCCCAGCGAAGCCGAAGAGGCCCTGGCGGACGCGGATCTGAGGCTCGGAACCATCACCCAGAGCCACCACGATTCAAGTCCGGAGGGACGCATTATCGCACAGTCTCCCGAAGCGGGAGCAAGAGTTGATCCCGACGCCGCCGTGGGCATCGTAGTGTCTGCTGGGCCTGCGGTAGGCGCTGTTCCCGACGTGACGGGGCTACACTGGCGAACTGCCCGCAACGCGCTGACAGATAGTGGTTTCCGGTATCTCGTGCGCGGCGGGTACGACGCGGACACGGACCCTGGCCACATTTACCGCCAAGAGCCAGGCCCAGGCGATGATGTGCTGATGTCCACTCAGGTCGAAATCTGGATGTCTGCGGGCGGAAGGCCCGGCGTCGTGCCGGACATTGCGGGCTTGCCTTCGCGTCACCTTCACTTTCTGCTCAGTGGCCTGGGCATCTCCACCGGAGAGGCCAGTTATGAGTACAGCACGGAAATTCCGCGTCATTCCATCGTCCGCACCGATCCAGGGCCTGGCGAGAGCTTGCAGAGCGGCGAATCCTTGGACCTCGTGATGTCCTTGGGATTGAAGGGCGATGTGAACAACGACGGGATGGTGAACGCTCAAGACGTGCAATTGGTCATTCGCGCCGTCCTCGGCGAGAGCGTGCCCGAGGGCCCGGAGTACAAGTACGTGTTCAGCGGTGGGAACAAGGCGCAGCCCGACGCCGTCGACGTGCAGATTGTGATCAATGCCGCCTTGGGCGTCCAGTAG
>SLHB01000517.1 GCA_007136375.1 Candidatus Hydrogenedentota bacterium | reverse complement strand
TTCCATTGTCGCGTCTGCGACCGGGTGTTCGAGGTGGACGGGTGTCCGGGGAATCTTCGCTCGCTCTTGCCCGCCGGCTTCCATCTCGAAAGCCACGATGTCGTCTTGTACGGGCTCTGCCGGCGCTGCTCGAATGGCCAAGGCGCCAATTGAGTTTTGTCCGTCGGCCAACGCCGGGATGGGCTAGACGTCCGTGTTGTTGACCAACTCCGCGGCGCTCTCCTTCGATTCGCAATGGAGAAGCCGCTCCCGGAATCCGGACGCTTTGAGCGCGAGCATGACCTGAGCGAGGAGACTAAGGTAGTCTCGCTGAGAGCCCGCGGGCATGGCGAATAGGACAATGATGTTCACGGGCTGATTGTCCAAGGTGTCGAAGTCGATTCCCTCCCGGGACAGGCCCACGCCCACGGCGGGTTTCCGCACGGCCTGGCTTCGCACGTGAGGAATGGCCACGCCTGAGCCGATGCCTGTGCTCATGACCGCTTCCCGCTCGTACACGGCGCGCCGAAACCCCTCCACATCGTCGATGACGGAAGTGGCGCTGATGGCCTCGACCAAGGCGTCAAGGGCGTCGTGCTTCACGGCCGGCTGGTCGAAGATGCACACCGCCGCCGGATCGACGTCAATTCCAAAGGCGCTCATAGCTCACCTCGGTCATCATGTCCGGCGCGCATCCGCGGGGGAGAGGGAATCCCGCCAGAGCGACGGACGCGGGCCCGTCCACGGGGCGCGCTCCGCCGTCTTCTCACTGCTCCGCCGCGTCATGCGAAGGTAAACCCGCTGAGTTTGTCGCTCATGCGCCGCAAGGCCTCATCGAGCCGGTCATCCGGAACCGTGAGGGAGAAGCGGACGTAGCCCTCGCCATTCGCGCCGTAGGCCGCTCCAGGCGCCACCACGACCGCGCATTGTTCGAGCAAGTAGTCACAGAAATCGGCGGACGTATATCCTTTCGGAACCGGCGCCCAAATGTAGAAGGTCCCCTTGGGCGGGTCGTAGTTCCAGCCGAGTTTCTTCAGCACCTGGAGTATCTTGGCGCGCCTCGCGCCGTAAACCTTCAGCATCCGCTCCACGAAGGCGTCGCAGTTGTCCAAGGCCTCGATGCCGGCGTATTGGACCGCGTTGAAGACGCCCGAATCGGTATTGGCCTTGACCTCCGCGATGGCGGCCACGATGTCCGGATTCCCCGAAGCCATTCCGATGCGCCAGCCCGTCATGTTGTAGGGTTTGGACAAGCTGTTCAGCTCGACGCCAACCTCTTTCGCGCCGGGCGCGCTGAGAAAGCTGAGGCGTTCGGCGCCGAAGACGATCTCGCTGTAGGGGTTATCATAACAGACGGCGATATCGTGGGACTTCGCGAACTCGACGAGCCGCGCAAGAAATTCCCGGGTCGCGACGGCGCCCGTTGGATTGTTGGGGTAGTTCAAGAAGAATCCCCGCGCCTTTTTCGCCACATCGCTGGGAATCGCGGACAGATCGGGCAGAAAGCCGTTGGACTCTAGCATGGGGACGGAGTGGGGCTCGGCGCCGGCGAACCACGCGCCCGGCTTATAGCCGGGGTAGCCGGGATCCGTCACCAGAACCGTGTCCCCGGGGTTGAGGACGCCAAGGCCGAAGTGATGGCACCCCTCTTTAGACCCTATGAGGGCGACGATCTCCTTGCCGGGATCCACATCCACGCCGTATCGCCGTTGATAGTACCGCGCCACGGCCTCGCGGAAGGCGAGCATGCCCCATTCCTCGTCGGTGGGGTACCGGTGATTCTCCGGGTCCTTGGCCGCCTCCGCCAGCTTGTCGATAACATTGGTGGGCGTCCCATCCACGGGATCGCCAATGGCCAAACTGATGACGTCGACGCCTCTGCGCTTGGCGTCGTTGATCTTGTTGCGGAGCGTCATGAACAGGTACGGCGGAATCTTCTTGAGACGGTCTGCTGTCTGCATGCCCTGCGTAACTTCCTTTCCGTGAATCCTTGAAGCGATATGCGTCCGTGTCCGCGGATTCCGCGGACCGTTCGGGGACGCCGGCATCCCACACTCCAACCGCCAGATCGTTCCCTGGGGATGTTGGAGGCAAGTTGGCGGCATTTGGAGGCGCTCCAAAGCCGCCACTCATGAAGGACCGGATTCTACACAGCGGGCGCGGTGGTTTCAACGTCGGCTCTCGTAATTCGACGTATCTTTGGCAAATTCCGAGTGGCGCCTGGGACACGGCGCGGAAGGGGTAGGTAAAGGCGTGGAGCGGCGTTCACGCTGGCGCTGCTGGGGGAAACGTTAGCCACGCGCCACGAGCGCGCGAGTGGGGGGCCGACGGCCGTGCTCCTCGGGGTCTAGAAGCTGAAAACCTTCCCGTACAGCCCGGGGAGACAGGAACATGGCCCTAAACTGTGCGGCGTCGGGCGTTCCAGGAGGGTAGGGGTTCCGTTCCGGAACAATCACGGTGAAAACCCGCCGGCTGTCCCGTGCGATCTCCACTTCGCCTTGCGTCCGGCCTGGATCGCCCCGTTCGTTGAGATGGCGGCGTGGATACATGGCGACGGTGAGCAAGCGGTGGGGCGTTTCGTCGGGGTCGAGCGG
>SLHB01000416.1 GCA_007136375.1 Candidatus Hydrogenedentota bacterium | reverse complement strand
GGTTACGCGTCTGGCGGCGGGCCATGGGATTCGCGGTAGATGATGTTGACGGGGGCGTGCTGGACGATGGGCGGGGCGTTCGGGGTTTCGATGCGCGCGGCGAGGGCGGCGTGGGCGAGGCGGGCCCGTTCGCCGAAATCGGACACGGCGACGGTCAGGGGCGGTTCGAGGTGGGCGGTGAAGACGCTGTCGCCGAAGGCCACGATGGAGAGGTCCTCGGGGATGCGCAGGCCGCGCTGGCGCAGGGGCCGGTAGAGGCGGAGGGCCAGGATGTCGTTGACGGCGACGAGGGCGGTGGGCGGCTCGGGTTCGCTAAACCATTCGCAGACGGAGTCGAGCCAGCGGGGCGCGTGGTAGGCGGCTTGGCGGAATACGGGCCGGCGCGGCGCGGCGTCCTGGGGGAGGAGGCCGGCGTCGTCGAGGGCTCGACGGCAGCCGGCCAGCCGTTGTTCGCCCTGCTTGTTGCCGGCTTGGACGCCGGCGAAGCCGAAGCGGCGGTGGCCCAGGCGGATGAGTTCGGCGCACAGCGCTTGGGCGGCCGGCGCCTCATTGGCCCCGACGGTGTCGAGGGCGAGGCCTTCGAAGTTGCCCATGAGGACGCAGGGGAGGCCGCGGCGCTTGGCCTCCATGAAGTGTTTGAAGTCGGTGACGGGCAGTTGGCCGGCGATGGGGGACACGATGGCGCCCTCGGCCCTTTGCTGCGCCAGGAGGTTGAGGTTGGCCCGTTCTTGGTCGAGGTTCATGCGCGAGTCGAGGATGAGCACGTGGTAGCCGTGCTCTTGGCCCAGGGCGTGGAGGTGGCGGAAGAGTTCGACGCAGGCGGGGTTGCCGAGCTCCGTGACGATGTAGCCGAGGAAGCCGCTCTTCCGGAGGGCGAGGTTCTGGGCGCTGACGTTGGGGTGGTAGCCTATCTCGGCGACGAACTCGAGGATCCGCGCGCGGCGCTCTGGCGATACGCCCGGCTTGTTGTTTAACACCCGTGACACCGTGGCCACGGATGTATTGGTCAGCCGCGCGACTTCCCGCATCGTGATGTTCATCGCCCGCTCCCCCATGGCGCCGCCTCTCTCCCGGGGGCGCGGCGGCTCCGCCGCGATGATGCGTCACGCCCCTCGCATGCCGCTTCGGCGGGCCATTCCCGCCCTGTTTGCGCCGCTCCGTCCCGGCTCCGCGGCGTCCGGCCCGGCGGCGTGGACGGTTCGGATGAAGCGCATACCCGTACAGTAGTGCAAGGGCGTTAAGGGTGTCAATGCGGTGACGGGATCAATGAGGGCCGGATTGGTGAAAGGCCGGGTTCATCTGGTAGTGTAGGGCTTTTCGCGCCGGCTGGGCCCGTGTTCTGGTCTGTTGGCGAAGGCGGGACGAATGGGAGAACAGCGGCAAGGTGGAAACGGCCAGCACGATTCTGGAGCGCCCGCGCGTCAAGGTGATGGACGTGGGGGAGATGTTCGACCACGCTATTTGGCATTTTGTGGACAACATGGGCCTGTATTTCCGGATCATGTTGTACAGCGTGCTGCCGCTGGGTTTGCTTTGGGGTTTGGCGGAGGACGGTCTCGGGCTGTACTTCTGGCTGACAGCCGGCGAGATCCTTCCGCCGGGGACGGCGCCCACGGGCGATTTGCTGGCCGTGGCCATCATTCTGGTCGTGCTCTTCTTCACGTTGCTCTACGTGTTCGCCATGCCCTTTCACGCCGCGGCGGTGATATTCGCGACGTCGTCCCTATACTTGGGCCGGCGGCCCACGGCGCGCGACTGCGCCCGGGCGGCGCTGAATGTGTATCCCAAGGTGTTTGTAGCGAACCTGTTGTTATGGGTTGTGCTATCCATCGGATTCTTGCTCTGTTTTATCCCGGGCGTCATCATGATGTTCGTGTTTTTCTGTTACTATACGGTGATTGTGCTTGAAAATGGGCCGATTTTGGGCTCTTTGGGACGGAGCGCCGAGCTGATGCGGGGGCACAAGCGTAAGGCCCTGGCGGCGTACATCGTGTTCATGTTTCTTGGCTGGGGCGCGGGGTTCTTTGAAATCATCATACCCCAGGGCTTTGGCGGGGCCGTGTTGGGCGGCGCGGCCATGGCGCTGACATTGACCTTTTGGCCCGTAATCAACACCGCCATCTACTATTCAGCCCGGTCCAAGGTGGAGCACGTGGATTTGGATCTCCGGGTGAACGAGCTGGACAGCGGCGGCGAGGAGGCCGCCCATGCGCCGGCGTTGTAGGCGCGGAACGGCGGCGCCGTGAGGGAGGACGTCCCCCGGGTCCGGCCGTTGGGTCTCGGCGCGATGCTGGACGAAGCGATCTGGCTGTTCCGGGACCACTTTCGCTTGTATTTTGGGATTATGCTCTTCGCGGCCTTGCCCGTGGGTCTGCTCTATGGCCTGGCGGAGGACGGCGCCAAGCTATACTTCACCCTCACGGCTGGGGAGCGCTTTCCCCCTTGGGGCGCCATGGAGGGGCTCGCGCTGGAGGTGGAGATCCTCATCGCCGCCGTGTTCTCGGGCGTGGAGCTGATCGCCGTGCGTCCGTTTCACTCGGCCGCCGTTATCATGGCCACCTCCGCCGTCTGTCTGGGCGCCCGGCCGGGGGCGGCGGCATGCGCGCGGCGGGCGATGGCCCGGTATGGACGGTTCTTCACCGCGAACCTCTTGTTCTTGGCGCTGCTCGCCTTGGGCTTCATGCTTTGCATCGCGCCGGGTATCTTGTTCATGCTCTTTTGCTACGTGTACCTGCACGTGGTGGTTTTGGAAGACGGCCCGCTGATCGGGTCCCTTGGCCGGGCGAAGGAGTTGATGTACGGTTCGAAGGGCGCGGTGTTTATACTCACCGTTCTTTCCTTTCTGCTGCACGACGCGGTCATGGCCGTGCAGTTGCTTATCCCGCCGGGTTTCGGCGGCGCCGTGCTCGCGGGAGCGGCCTCGGCGTTCCATTGGACGTTCGTGGCCGTGTTGAGCACGGTGGTCTACTTCTCCGCGCGGGCCCGCCTGGAGCACTTGGACCTGGATCTGCGGGTGGCCCGGATTGACGGGGACGGCGGCGATGAAGGCGCGGCGCCCGTCCTCTGACTCAACGATGTCCATACGCCCGGAAAGCGGAATATGCACCGTAACCACACAGGACTAGGCGCGGCCGCGCCCACGGCCGGCGAGATCCAAGACGCCGTGGACCGGATCGTCGCCGAAGGCCCCTACAACCTGGAGCGGACGGTGTGGTGGGACTTCGAGTTTTTCTGGTGGCTGGGCGACCTCGTCGAGTGGGCGCTCGGGCCGCTCATCCGCTTGGGCGAAGCGGTGGGCGAGGCCGGGGGCTGGGTGATGTGGCTGGTCGTGATCCTTTTGCTGGCCTTGCTCGCGGGCATTCTCGCCCACATCGTCTATGTTGTCCTGTTTTCCCGGCGGGGGGCTGACGAGCCCGCGCTGGAGTTCGAGACGGGCGGGCGGCTGGACCCGGCGGCGCTGCGAATGGAGGCGGAGCGGCTCGCGGAAGCGGGCGACTTCGCCGGCGCCATCCGCACGCTGTACAAAACGGCCCTCGTTATGTTGGAGGCGAAGCGGGGCGGCCGGTTCCGGAGCGGCCTGACGAACCACGAATACATGAACACGTTCAAGAGCGACTGGGTCGTGGAGAATCTGCGTGTGTTCGTCCAACTCATCAATTGGAAGTGGTACGCCAACCTGTCCTTTGAGCCCAGGGATTACGAGCGTTGCGCCGAGGCCTTCGCGGAACTCGAATCGAAGCTGGCGGAGGTTCCGGATTCATGACGTTCCAGCGTTTCGCCATCCTCGTGGGCGTCTTGGTGGCCGTGGCCATCGGCGTACGGATCCTCGTGGCGCAGATCCCCCCGCTGGCGGGTGAGCTGCGCGCCCATTCCTACAGCGGCCTTGTGGTCGGGCACCGCGCCCTGTTCGAGTTGACGGAGCACTTTGGCCACGACGCGCAACGCTGGCGCGCCGCGCCGGAGCGGCTTTTCGAAGGCGATCGCCGGGTGCTGCTCATCAATCCGAGCATCCCCGCCCTGGAGCTTGAGAAGCAGTACCTCATCAAGATAGACGAATGGATCCAGGCCGGCGGTGAAGTCGTCCTCGTCGCCGACGAGTTGGATGTGCACCGAGTGCTTGGCGCGCCGCCCGGCGCGGGGAACGGTGACGGCGATGAGGAGGAAGAGGATGAGCGGCCGCCCTGGGACGCCGAGTCGTTTCTTCTCGAAGAGTACATCGGCGAGCCTGAGTTGTTGGCCCGGCTCGGCGTCTCGAATCTCCGCGTGACCGACGGGCCCGGGCCGAGTGGCCTCGGCCCGCTTATCTCGGGATCTCAGCGCGCCGAGCGCTTTCAGACGGACCGTTTCGTGCGGGACCGGTTGGAAGACGCGCGCCTGGCGGAGGAGGCGTACGAAGCGAGATTCACGGGCGCCTTCGAACACCTGGATGGGGCGGCGGAGACGCTCTCCTTGCCTGCCGCGCGGGTGCGCCATCTCCAAGGCGGCGGGCTGGAGGACGCGGTCGGCCGCATCGAAGTGCTGCTTGACCGGAACGGGAACGGCGAACCGGATGCCGTGCCCATCGCGGCGATGTTCGCCCACGGCGCGGGCCACAGCGTGATTGTGAGCGAGCCCGCCCTCGTGAACAACCTTGGATTGACCCAGGAGGACAACGCCGTGGCCGCCTACCATCTCGCCGTGGGCGGCGGCGGCCGCGAGATCGTCTTCGACGAGTACTACCTGGGCAATATGAGGGTGGATAGCGCCTTTGCGCTCGTGGGCATGTACCCCTTTAGCGTGATTGTGTTGTCGGTGCTGGCGGCGGCGGGCGTGTGGGCGCGGTTCGCGGGCGTACAGTTTGGCGCGCCGATCCCTCCGCGCGCGGCTAGCCGGCGCAGCATCGGCGAATACGTGGACGCGATGGCCCGGCTGTTCTACCGGGGACGGAAGGCCCGGTACGCGCTGAGCATCTGCCGGGACGGCGTTCTCGACGAGATTCGCGAGGAACTGCTGTTGCCCCACGGGTCCAAGGAAGGCGCGATCCTCGGCCGCCTCGCGCGCATGGATCCGTCCCGGGCGGAGCGATTGGACACGGCGCTCCGGCAAGCCGCCGCGGCCATAAAGGCGGAGTACGGGCCTACGCCGGTGGAACTCATTCAACTACAGGAGAACCTGGAAGCATGCCGCTCACCGGAAACGGACAAACCGAGCAAGAAGGCGAATCCCTGGATGTCGCGGCGCTTTACGAGCGCGCGGTAGCGGAGATCGAGAAGGTCATCTACGGTCAGGAGGAAGCGCTCCGCTTCTGCGCGGCGGCCCTGCTTTCTAATGGGCACGTGCTGCTCGAGGGTGTTCCGGGCACGGCGAAGACGACGCTCGTCCGCACCGTGGCCTCGGTGTTGTCCATGGAGTTCAGCCGGATCCAGTTCACGCCGGATCTGCTGCCGAACGACGTGACGGGCTCCTACGTGTTTCGTCCGGCGACGAACGAATTCGAATTCCGGCCCGGCCCGATCTTCGCGAATTTTGTCCTGGCCGACGAGATCAACCGGGCGCCCGCGAAGACCCAGTCGGCGTTGCTCGAAGCGATGCAAGAGGGCACGGTGAGTCAAGAGCGGACCATCCACTCCCTGCCGCACCCGTTTATTGTATTCGCGACGCAGAATCCCGTGGAGCACGAGGGCACGTATCCCTTGCCCTTGGCCCAGCTTGACCGCTTCATGTTCAAGGTGATGGTGGGCTACCCCGGGCCGGAAGCGGAGGAGCGGGTGCTGACGGGACACCACGCCTTCGCGGGAGGCGGCGCCCTCGACGGTTTCGGGTTGGAGCGGATCGCGGCGCCGGAAGAGATTGTCGCGGCCCGGGAGGTCATCCGCGCGACCTACGTGCGCCCCGAGGTGATCCGGTATGTCCGCGCCCTTGTGGCGGCCACGCGGGAGGACCCGAACTTCCTGGTGGGAGCGAGCCCGCGGGCGGGCCTCACGCTTCTGATGGGCGCCAAGAGCCTGGCCCGCTTCGAAGGCCGCGATTTCGTCACCCCCGAAGACATTAAGGGGGCCTTCATTCCCTCCATACGTCACCGGGTGGTGCTGAGCCCCGGAAGCGAGCTGGAGGAGGTGACGCCGGACGAGGCCCTGCGGCAATTGCTGAACAGCGTGGAGGTCCCCCGGTGACCGAGGCTCCGAGCAGCGAATCCGCCCCGGAAGCAGACGGGGCCGGGGAAGCCAGCGGCCCGCCGGACCTGCGTGATCCCTGTTGGATGCCGGGCAAGGGAGCGGTGACGGCGGCGGGCGTCTTGGCGGGCGCGTCGGCCGCCGCCCTGTGGCTTCCCGCTTCGATAGCCGCTCCTGTCTTGGGAGCGGGGTGGGCGGTCCTTGTCGTCGCGGCCGTGGCGGCGGGCCGCCGGCTCCGGCGGGAGTGCCGGGCCGTCTCCGTGCGCCTTGATGGCCCAACGGCCAGTACGCGCGGGGAGAGCCTGCCCGCGCGTTACACCTTCGTGTATGACGGCGCGGCGCCGCTCCGCCTTGTGTTCCGGCCGATTCTGCCCGAGTTGGGCGAGCCGCGGGCCCAGACAGCGCCGTTGCGTCTGGCGCCCGGCGAGACGCGGGAGCTGACGCTGGAAATCCAGGCGAACGTCCGGGGCGACTACCACTTTGGCGATGTCTATTTGCGGGCCACGGACGCACTGGGCCTGGTCCGCCTGCAATGGCGGGCGCCGGCGGGTCACCTCTGCGCGGTTCAACCGGATATACGGCGGGTCCGCGAATTCTTGAACGCCCGGGGGGCGGCCATGCCGAACGCGCCCCACGTGCGCACGTCCCGTTTCCGGGGCATGGGCAACGATTTCGAGAGCTTGCGCGACTACGAGTACGGCGACGACATCCGGCGCATCGATTGGAAAGCGACGGCGAAGCACAGCCGTCTCATCACGCGGAACTACGAGATCGAGCACTTCCGGAACATCATGATCGTGTTGGACCGGGGCCGGCTGATGGGGGCGGAGGCGGGCAACGGCACGAAACTCGATCACGCCATCGACGCGGCCCTCATGGTCGCGGGCGCCGCCTTGGGCAGCGGCGACCAATGCGGGCTCCTGGTCTTCGATCACGACGTGACGGCCTATCTGCCGCCGAAAGGCGGCCTGCGCCAACTCACCGCCATGGCGTCGGTCCTCGCGCCCATTCAGCCAACCCTCGCGGAGAGCCATTTCCGCCGGGCCTTCATGTACCTGCAAACCCGGCTGACGAAGCGGAGCCTGATCCTGCTCATCGGCGACATTGCCGACAGCCAGGCTTCCCAGGCGTTGGTGACGGGCGCGCTCACCCTCGGGCGGCGCCACCTCATGGTCATGTCGGCGCTGCGCACGCCGGAGCTGGAGGCGATTCTCGCCACGCCGGACAAGGCGCCCGTGGGCCCTTACCGGAAGGCCGTGGTCTATCGCTTGCGCAGGGAGCGGCGGGAACTGCTCGGCCGCCTGCAAAAGGGCGGGGTCCACATACTGGACGTCCATCCGGAGGACTTGACCGTGCCCGCCGTGAACAAGTACGTGGAGCTTAGAGAGATGAACTTGCTCTGATCGCCGCCACGTCTTCCGCCCGCTCGCGGGCCCGGGCCTCGGCGCGTTCGAGGACGAAGCCGGCGCCCAGGTATACGGTCAGCACGACGGCGGCGCCCGCGGCGAAGATCAGCCGCGCCGTGGCGCCCAGTTCGCTCTGGCGGAGAAAGGCCTCGATGATGGCCGCCGCCACGAGGAGAGGCACGCAACCCAGCACGACCTGCATCCCCGTCCGCGCCGCTTCCTTCAGCCGCGCGCTCCGCGCTTCGAAGCCCGGCTGCAAGATGGCCGCGCCGATGTACAGGCCCGCGCCGCCGCACAGAATGGCCGCGGCGATTTCCGGCACGCCGTGGGGCAGAAGCCAGGCCCACACCTCCGCGACGATGTCCTGGCGGTGGTGCATCATGGTGAAGCTGCCGAGAATCGCGCCGTTGAGCATCATGATGAACACGGTGGGAATGCCCGCGAGCACGCCGGACACGAAGGCGTTGAAGCCCACCGTCGTGTTGTTGACGAAGAGTTGAGCGGCGAAGATGAACTTCATGGCGAAGGGCCAATCCCGGCCCGAGCGCAGCGCCGTTTCGAGCTGTTCCGCGGTGCAGCCGGGAAGGCGGAAGTCGCCCGCCATGGTGAAGGCGTAGGCCGCCGAAGGGTCCACGTTGGCGGGCAGGGCGGCGAGGATGGCCGCGATGAAGAAGAAGGCGCAGGCCACGGCTTGGCACCGGCCGGTCCGCGCCACCGCGCGGGGAAAGCCGGTGACTAGGAAGCGCAGGACCCGCCGGGCGGGCCCCACCCGGGACGACACGTAGATGACGCTGTGGGTCCGCGCGACGAGGCTGTTCAGATGGGCCACGTAGGGCGATTGCGGGGCGCGGGTCTGCAACTGGGCGAGATGCACCGTGGTCAGGCGGTAGAGCCGGTCGAGCTGGCTTAGCTCGTCCGTGGTCATGCCGCTGGGTCCGCGCCGCTTGTACGTGTCCAGCAACCTGTTGAGCTCGTCCCATTGGGGCCGCGCTTTCGCGATGAAGGTCCGCGCCGCGCCGCCGCCCGTGTCTCCGCCCGTCTGGGGATCGGTGAATGCGCCGTTCATGTCCGCCTGTCCGCCGCTTGCCGTGCGCGGCCGTTGTCACTCATGGCCTGGAAGCCGGATGACGACCGTTCCGCCGCCAGGCGCCAGGTCATAGGAAGTCGTGATTGTGTGAGGCCCGTGGCGCGCCGTGATGGCGTAGGCGCCATGGTGGCCTTCCATACTGAAGAGGCCGTCCGCTTCCGTTTCGCCCTCTTCGTCGGCCCACCATTCGCCGAGGACCACGTCCCGGTACACGTGGAGGGCCGGCTTCTCACTCCAATCCTTGCGGAAGAACGGCGCGCTTTCTTGCCAATGCTGCCCGTCCCAGAACCCCCACAGCGTAAGGCCGGTGGCGGCCGGGTGGCTGTAAAGGAGCAGGAGGAGCGTGTACAAGAATTCGGCCTGGGCCATTTCTGACTCGAAGCGCGTCGCGCCCCAGTCTCCGTACATGCCGAATTCGGTTACGGCCAAATCCAGTCCGAGTTCGCCGAAACGCTCCAAGACCTCCCACAATTCCGCCGGAGAAGGGGCCGCGTCCTTACTGTAGAAGTGGCCCTGAAACCCGAGGCCATGGAGGGGCGCGCCCGCGTCGAGGAGATAGCGCGCCTGCATCTCGTAGAGGTCCCGCCGTTCGCGGATGCCGGCGGAGAGGATCTGGTAGTCGTTCAGGAACAGCCTGGCCTCCGGCGCGGCCTCGGCGGCGGTCTGGAACCACGCGATCTGCTCCGGCGCTTTCACGGGGAACGCGCCGGGGTTTAGCGCGCGGGTGAGCAGGTATTCGCGCATGTGTTCGTTGACGACGTCCCACTCGGTCACGCTGTCCCGGTAGGCGCGGCCGATGGCGCGAATGTGGCCGTCCACCCGCTCGCGGATGTAGGCCTTGCTGTCGTCGTCTCCGGCGCCGAGGGCCTCGGTAATGTCCGTGGGCAAGAGGCCGCCGTGCAGTTCCGTGGCGTAGATGATAGCGTGGCCGCGAATCGTAAAGCCCCGCTCCACGAGCCATTCCACGGTGACGTTGGCGTCCTCGCGGAAGTCAATGGCGTCCAAGTCCCAGTCGGGGTCGTTGAAGATTTCGTCCAACAGCGCTTCGATGTCCCGGCGGATTTGATGAAAATCGCGGCGAACGGGGTCGTCCTTACGCTCCCACAGGCGCCATTTCATGCTGTTTTCCAGGGTCGCCTGGTTGAACAACTCGGCGAGGCGTTTCCGGTAGGGATCGCCGTCGCAGGTCTCGTGCACGAAGTATTGGGCGTTCACGACGGAGCCGAAGCGGAAGGCGTGTTCCGTCATCTCCACGGAGACTTCCGCGCCCTCGACAGGCGCGCCGCCGGCGTCCAACACCTTGACGCGGAGGGGGCTGACGCGGTGCTCGGCGATGCGTTCACGGGCTTCCCGCTCCCACGCGGCCATCCCGTCCGTAGCCCCGGCATGGCCCGCGGGGTCCGCAAGCAGCGCGGCGCAGATCGTCAGGGCCGCCCACGCCGCGCAGCGCAAGGCTGTTGCGGTCCGTGGTTCAAGGCTTGGCCCCGCCGCTCTTCGGCTCAAGCTGATGTCCATCCCGTTCATGCCCGTTGCTCCCCGCTTTCAGGATTCTGGCCACGCGCGCCGCTGGGCGATGCGCGCGGCGCCCGCTCCGGACAGGCGTATCTGGCGGGAAGGATACATCATTGGGCGGCGGCGCGGCCACGGCGGGAGGCGGACGGCAGGGTCTCCGAAGGGT
>SLHB01000135.1 GCA_007136375.1 Candidatus Hydrogenedentota bacterium | reverse complement strand
CTGAAGTGCGTATTCTTTTCACTGAAGACGTTGCCGGGAATCACCAGCACGTTGTTCTCGATGGCCTTCTCCACGAAAGCGGCGCCATCTCCGCCGGGCGCTTCCGGAAATGCGTAGAAAGCGCCTCCGGGCGGGACCAGCCGGAACGCGCCGTTCAGCTCCTCGACAAGGCGGTCCCGGCGGCGGCCATAGGCGGCGATGGTCTCCGTGTGGTCTTGGCGCAACGCCGTCACCGCGGCCTGCTGGGCGAAGGACGGCGCGCAGACGAAGGTATACTGCTGCAACGTGGTCATTTGTTGAATGACGCGCTCCGGGCCCGCCGCATAGCCCACGCGCCATCCCGTCATGGCCGCCATCTTGCTGAATCCATTGAGGATCAGGACGTTCTCGTACAACCCCGCCATCGTGGCGGGTTCGTGATCATAGTGAAACTGCTCGTAGATTTCGTCGGAGATGACCAACAAACCGTGTCTTCGAGCGACTTCCGCGAGGGCCTTCAGCTCGTCCCGATGGAGGGTCACGCCCGTGGGATTGGACGGAGAGTTGACGATGAGGACTTTCGTACGGGGCGTGATGGCCTGCTCCACACCCTCGGGGATCAGTTTGAAGGAGGGATACGTGTCGACCATCTTGCAAACGCCGCCCAGCAGGTTCACAAGATGCTTGTACATCACGAAGTACGGGTCGCCGAAGATCACTTCGTCGCCACGGTCCACGGTCGCCAACAGGGCGAGGAACAGGCCGCCGCTGACGCCGGAGGTGATCAAGACATTCTCGAGGGGCTCGCCAAAGCGGCGTTCATAGTAAACGCTGGCTTCTTGCCGCAGGGCCTCGACGCCGTGGGTCTGAGTGTACTTGTTGAATCCTTGCTGGATCTGCGCGATGGCTTCGGCCTTCACGGCGTCGTCAACGTCGAAATCGGGCTGTCCGATACTCAGATTGATGGGGTTTTCGAGCTTCTCGGCCAGCGCGAAAACCTTCCGGATGCCGCTCGAATCGATGGCGCTCATCCGGTCCGCTATAAAATCCATAATTGGGCGCTTCCTTCCAAGAGCGGCTCGAGGGCGCAGCCGTGGGATCGCGGGGGAATTCAGAGGGCGGAACGCCTACCGCCCGGAGATGAGGCATTGTACCCCGCGCCATGGAGGCATGCAATGGGGCGCCGCCTGTCCCTCGAACGCGGGGCGGGACCTTGGAAGCGAGGGAGCGATGGGCGTCTTGTCCAGCGGCCGCTCCTTCAGGTAGGATTGCCCTGGCCACGCCGTGGCGGTGAACTGAAAGGGGTGCGGCGCGCCCAAAACGGACGCAGGGGGAGCATGCGGCATGACCCAGGAAGATCTTCAGAAGCGGGAACAGAAGGACCGGCGCAAGTTCGCCCTTATCGTGGGAGGCCTCTTGGCGGGCGTCCTCCTGGGCTTTGGAGTGCTGACCTGGGCCTTCCTGATGGACACGTTTACGGCCGAGGAGCCGCCCGCGCCTCCAGCCTTCGTCGACCCCGAAAATCCCTTCGACTGGGACGACCCAGAGACCGGCTCGGATGAAGACATGGCGGACAACGGCGCCGGAGACGTGCTCTAGGCGCCGCGCCTCACGCCTCCCCCTCCTCGTCTTCAGGCAACAGCCCCAAAGCCATCAACCCCCGACGGTAGGCCTCCCGCTTGAACGGAACGCAGTTTTTCACCGCCTCTTCGGGGTCAGCCCACCGGCACGCGTCGAATTCGACGATGTCGTGTCCGTTGAAATTCAGCGTCTTCTCGTCCCCCCGCAGCCGGGCGAGAAACCAATACTGGGCCTGTCCCTGATACTCCGCCAGGGGGTTTCCCTTTGCGGCCAGGGCCATGCGCACTTCCTCGGGCAAGGCATAACAGATGGGGCACGACAGTTCGGCGAGGACGTCCACCTCATCCGTGCCAATCTCCTCTTGAAGCTCTCGCAGCAGCGCTTGCCGGGGCGTTTCGCCCGGGTCGATGCCCCCCTGGGGAAATTGCCACGCGGCGGGGCCGCGGCGATCGGTCCGGCGGAACACAAGGACACGATTCTTGGCGGCATTGGTGATTACCGCACAGACATTTGGCCGGTAGTTCTTAAGATGAGCGGTTTTCATGACGCTTTATCCTAAAACCCGGTTAGAACTCCTGGTGACATGCTCGCCCCGGACAGTCTCTCCTACCGCCCGGTGATACCTCGAATGGTCCGGCGGAACCATCCCTCGGCCATGGCCTCCTGCTCGGGGATCGTCCGGACCACGCGCCCCGATGCGGTCTGCCATTGGCCGTCGGCGTACACTTCCGTCCTTTCCGAAAAGAACATGGCGCTCTGCCGCACCCATTGCGCGTTCCGGACCTCGTAGGAAAGGGTCTTGTATCCAACATCCCGAAACACGGGTTGATCCGCCTCGGCCGTCTCGCGGAACCGATGGAGCCGGGTGGAGTGCCTCACGGCCGGCACACGCACGGTCGCGGTGTAGGGCACGGTCCGGGACTGGCGGGGCAAAATATCCGTGTGGACGCTATCTAGCCCTCCGGGAAACGTTAGAAACTCCTGAAAGTAGTATGGACTGGAGTAGCGGACCCGGGCTTCCGCGTCCTCGCCCCGGGCCGCCGCTTCCGCGATCATATCTTGAACCTTTTGGGCGAGCCGTTCCTCGTATTCCTCCTGCGTCCTCGCGGCCGAGGGCACGCCTTCGCTATGAGTGAGCGCCTCGGGCAAGTTCACTTCCCGCGGCCCGCCGAAATACTGGCAGGCGCTCACGGCGACTGCCAGGCCCCCAATGAGCGCGGCGCGGCTCACCGTCGCCGCAAGTCCGCGCGCCCAGGAGCGCCCGAAAGAGTCTTTCGCGTTGTCTTTGAGTGTGTTTCCAGTATTCATAAGAATCGTTCCGGCGCGCATCTCGTTTCGCGCCGAGATAGGAAGGCCTCCATTGGTTCGGCCCGGCCGCTATCCGCTTCGGCCAAGCGGTAAGCCAAAAGTATAGCAAAAACCGGGGTTTCGGTCATACGCGCGGGGCGCGCGCCCGCGGCGTGCGTTCTTCCTTCGAACGCACGCTCCGGGTCTCACCGGATCACGGCGCTGCCCGTATCCATGTTGATGATTAATACGCGGTCATCTCTCTCTGTGTCTTCGAGACGGACAAAACGCTCGTTGGGGCTTATGGCCGCCACACGAAAGCGGTCCGCGACCATTCCGCCCACGCGGACCGTGGCTTCCCGCTCCGTCGCTCTGGGGTCGAGGAGGCGAATCGTGGCCTGCGCGCCGGGCCCGGTGTCGTCAATCGCCGTCACCCGCATGTTGTACGCCCAGGTCTCGCGGGTGATGACGCTTTTCAGCTCGTTCATCTGGCCGCTCGTGTCGACCTGGGCGGCCCGGTGCGCGATGGCGCTGGCCCGGCTGAGGTGGTTCATCGTCCAGGGATCGGCGTTCAAGAGCGCGCCAATCTCCGCGCGTACGATCTCCCTGGCGCTGGCCAAGTGCTCACGGTGCTCGGCAGAGTCTTCGTTGCGGACGGCCTCCATGGCGGCTTCGAGAATTTGGACGCCGGGCGCGCCCTGCTCCATGAGCATGGGGACCCGGCTGTCGTAGGATTCAACGACGGGCGTCGTTTGCATCCAGTCGCGGATGAGGGCGCTGACTTGCACTCCCCCAAAATATAGAATGATGATAGCGGCGATGAAAGCTCCGAGGAGGCCAAGCTTGCGGCTCCACACGTCGAAGGGACGGGGCGGCGCGGGTTCGTAGGTGGGCAAAGTGACGGAAGCCAGGGCGCGGCTCTGCTCATCGAGCTCGGGAAGGCCGGTGAACTCGTTGGGGTTGGCTTCCCCATCCTTCATGCGGCCCCGCCGCTTGCGGCGCCGGAACACGCCCTCGCGGATCTCCTGCTCCTGCTTGGCGAGGCGCGCCTGTTCCTCGGCCCGGAAGGATTCCAGGGCGTCCAGGACGCTGCTGGATGGCGCGTAGTGACGGACATTCTCGCCGCCCAAATCGTCAATACTGAGGTTGCGCGCTTCCTCTTTTGGCCGTCCGACGCTCTCTCCGCAGTAGCGGCACTTCGTGGCCAGCACACTGATTTCCATGCGGCAACTGGGACATAAGCGCGTCTTCTCGTCCATCGGTCTTCCGTGATCTGCTTCCATCAGCACGATCTCCACTGGGATCCGGAACCCTGCGCGCCAACACCGCCGCAGTGGCGCACATCTACTCCGGAGATCCCTCTCCGGTAAGCCCTATTCACCACCATCACACTCCCGGCCAACGGTTTCCTCCCCTTGAGAATACTATCGCAACGCAACGGGAAATGCAACGAAGTAACCGCATTTATCAAGAATTTTCCCTCACAAACTCACAACCGGGCCCGTTTGCAGGGTTGCGCCAGCCCGGTTTGCGTCCTCCAAACGGCGACGGGGCCGCGTCCCCGTACGTGGGGAACACGGCCCAGCCGATACAAAGGTCTCTGTGCGGAGCGATAGCCTTAAACGGATTACTCCTTGCCCGCCGCCTCACGCGGCTCCGGCCGCGATTGATGCACGTGGGCGGCGTGGCCAAAAATCAGGTCCGCCGTCTCCATGATCGTCTCACCCAGTGTGGGATGGGGGTGGATGGTGAAGCCGACGTCATACGCGGTGGCGCCCATTTCGACCGCCAGCACGCCTTCCGAAATGAGCTCGCCCGCGCCCGTTCCGGCGATGCCCACGCCAAGAATTTGCTCCGTGTCGGGGTCCGTGATGAGCTTCGTAAGCCCTTCCGGGCGATTCAAGGTGGCCGCTCGGCCTGACGCGGCCCATGGGAAGCGGGCGACTTTGACCTCGATGCCCTTGGCCTCGGCCTCCTTCTCCATAAGCCCGCACCAGGCCACCTCGGGATCCGTGAAGACCACGGCGGGTATCGCGTTCGGCTCGAAGGCGGTGCGTTGTCCGGCGATGCTCTCGGCGGCGACACGCCCTTCATGCGACGCCTTATGGGCGAGCATGGGTTCTCCGGTCAGATCGCCAATGGCGTAAATATAGGGATCCTTGGTCCGCCGCTGGGCGTCCACCTCGACCAAGCCGCCATCCGTCAGCGACACGCGCGTGTTCTTCAAGCCGACGCCGCTGGAATTGGGCCGCCGGCCGATGCAGACGAGCACCCGGTCAAACTGTGCGGGCTTGTTTTCCGCCTCCTTGCCTTCAAGGGTCACGGCCAGTCCACCGCGCGCTTCCTTGATAGAGGCGACGGAGGTGTTCAAGAGGATGCGCTCCACAAAGGGCTCCAGACGCTTGTGCAACACCTCCACGAGATCGGGATCGGCGCCGGGAAGAAGGGTCGACTCTTTTTCCACGATAGTCACCTTCGATCCCATGGCGGCGTAGACGGTGCCCAACTCCAGGCCGATGTAGCCGCCGCCCACGACAAGGAGGTTGCGGGGTATGTCCTCCATCTGGAGCGCGGCCGTCGAATCCATCATCCGCGGCGACTCCAGGAACAACTCGGACAAGGGCGTGGGCCGGGAGCCGGTGGCGAGAATGGTGTAGTCGGTTTCCAGCCGCTCCGTCGCGCCATCATCATGGATGATGCTCAGCGTACGGGAATCCTCGAAGCTGGCCCGGCCTTGGATGTACTTGATTTTGCGGGACTTGCAGAGCTGCCCGAGGCCGCCCGTCATACGCTTGACCACCTCGTCCTTGCTTTCGCGGAGGCGGTTCAAGTCGACCTTCGGCTCGTCAAACGCGATGCCCCAGTAAGCGGCCTCGCGGGCCTCCGTCAGAATTCGCGCCACGTGGAGGAAAGCCTTCGAGGGAATGCAGCCCCGGTAGAGGCAGACGCCGCCCGGATTCTTCTCCACATCGATGAGGGTCACGTCCAAACCGAGATCGTTCGCCATGAACGCGGCGGCGTAACCGCCGGGACCGCCCCCAATTATCGCTACGCGCGTGCGCGCTTGTTCAGTCATGATACTTTCGTTTCCTCGCCATGCGTTCATTCCCACCCTGCCAATCCGCCCCCCGGCCAAGGGATCGCGCGCCGGGGAAAGATGGCCCCGTTCTACGCCTCCAGGAACAACAGGAAGGGTTGTTCGAGGACATCGGCCACGAAACGGACGAAGCGGGCGCCGTCCGCCCCGTCGATCACGCGATGGTCGTAGGTCAGGGCCAGCGGCAACATGGTCCGCGGCTCGAAACGTCCGTCTTCCTGATAAACCGGCTCCACGCTCGCGCGGGCAATGCCGAGGATGGCCACTTCAGGCGCATTCACGATGGGCGTAAAGCCCGTGCCCCCGATGCCGCCGAGATTGCTCACCGTGAATGTGCCACCCTGCATTTCTTCCAGAGACAGCTTACGCTCCCGGGCGCGCGCGGCGATGCCCGACAGCTCGACGCAGATTTCCGTGATACTCTTCGTGTCCACGTCCCGGAGCACGGGAACGAGGAGCCCGCGGTCCGTGTCGACAGCGACGCCGACGTTGTAGTAACGCTTGTAGATGAGCTCGTCGTTATCCATGTCGAGACTGGAGTTAAATTGCGGGAATTTCTTCAATGCCGCGCCAAGAACCTTCACAATCATAGCCGTAACCGTCAGCTTTCCTCCGGCGGCCTCGACCTGTTTCCCGTAACGTTTGCGCAGCTTCTCCAGCTCGGTCACATCCACCTTGTCAAACTGGGTCACCATGGGCGCGGTCCAGGCCACGGACATATTCTCCGCCGTGCGTCGGCGAACGCTGCCTAGGGTGGACCGTTCCGTGTCTCCCCAGCGGGAGAAATCAGGCAAGGAGATTAGTGGCGCCGCGCGGCCCGCGGACCCCATGCCCCGGACATCGGTGTTCACCTGGCGGGCGTAGGACTTGACGTCTTCGGCGCTAATCCGGCCTTGCGGCCCGGAGCCGGGCACTTCGTGGATGTCCACCCCGATTTCCCGGGCCAGCCGCCGGACAGAGGGCGGCGCCGGCACGGGGCCCGAGCGGCGAGGCGCCGCCTTACGCTCCGAACCATTATCCTTATCTTGCGCCGAAGCCGCCGGAGGCGCTTCGGCCTTGCTCCGGGCATCCTTGCGGGCGGGCGGCTCTTTTGCTTGTTTCGCGTCCTCCTTCGCCTCGTCTTTCGTTTCTTCCTTGGACGATGGCGCGGGTTGTTGCTCCTTCTGCCCGGACGCGGAAGCTTCCTCTTTCTGTTCTTCTTCCTGGGCGGCCGGCGCCGCGGCGGCGGCCGCCTTGCCTCCGTCCCCCTCGCCCCCGCCGGTGTACAGGAAGACCGTGTCGCCCACGCTGATGGTCTGGCCTTCCTGGGCGCGAATCTCTTCAACGGTCCCGCTCACGGTGCTCGGCACTTCCAACACCGCCTTGTCGGTCTCGAGCTCCAGCACGGGTTGATCCGCCGACACGCTGTCCCCCGGGCTGACGAGCACCTTGGTGATGGTGCCGCTCTGTACGTCCTCGCCCAAAGTGGGCAGCTTGAATTCGTTTGCCATCCTGTACGTCCGTCCTATCGTTGCCGGCCGTGGCCCGGTCTTGACTTGTTACGGCATGAGAACACGGGGACACGCCTTATGGCCAGACCCCGCCCGGAAGCGCGCGCCCTTCCTTCGTCCTCATGCTCGCGCGGGACGCGGGAGGGCGGCCGGCGCTAGGAAATCATGGGATTCAGCTTGTCCGCCGCGATGTCCAACTTCTCCGCCGCCTTCTTCACGTCGGCCATCTTCATCTTGCCCTCGCAGGCCAGCCCGTACAACGTGGCGAAGGCGACGAAGCGAGCGTCCACTTCGAAGAAGTCGCGCAAGGAGGCCCGGGACTCGCTCCGGCCGAAGCCGTCCGTGCCAAGGGCCACAAGCCGCTGGGGAATCCACTTGCTGATACTGTCGGGCAACACCTTCATATAATCCGAAGCCGCCACGACGACGCCGTCGGCGTCCTTGAGGCATTCGGCCACGTAAGGCGTCCGGGGCTTCTCCGCTGGATTGAGCATGTTCCGCCGCTCCGTCTCCAGGGCTTCCCGCCGCAACTCTTTGTAGGAAGTCACGCTCCACACGTCGGCCGCCACGCCGAAGTCCTCGGCGAGCATCTCCTGCGCCTTCAAGACTTCATTCATGATGGCGCCGCTGCCGAGCAATTGCGCGCGCAGCTTCTTATTGCCGTCCTTGGCCGGGCGGAACTTGTACATGCCCTTGAGGATGCCCGCCTCGACATCCTTGCCCTCCGGCATGGGCGGCATCGGATAGGCCTCGTTGCCGACGGTGAGATAGTAGAAAACGCTTTCCTGATCCACGTACATCCGCCGGACGCCGTCCCGGATGATCACGGCGAGTTCATAGGCGAAGGCCGGATCGTAGGCGAGGACGTTGGGCGTGGCCAGAGCGAGGACGTGGCTGTGACCGTCCTGGTGCTGAAGCCCTTCGCCCGACAGGGTCGTGCGGCCAGCGGTGCCTCCCAAGAGGAACCCGCGGCAACGCATATCGGCGGCCGCCCAGATGAGGTCTCCGATGCGCTGGAACCCGAACATGGAGTAGTAGATGAAGAAGGGGATCGTGTTCAGGCCGTGGGTGCTGTAGGCGGTCCCGGCGGCGATGAACGACGACATGGAGCCCGCTTCCGTGATGCCCTCTTCCAGGATCTGGCCGTCCGTCGCCTCCTTGTAGTACACGAGGCTGGCGGAGTCCACGGGCTCGTAAAGCTGTCCCACATGGGAGTAGATGCCGACCTGGCGGAACAGCGCCTCCATGCCAAAGGTGCGGGCCTCGTCGGGCACGATGGGGACGACCAGCTTGCCCAGTTCTTTGTCCCGCAACAACTTGGAAAGGAAGCGGACAAACACCATGGTCGTCGATACCGCCCGGTCGTCGGTGCCCTTATAGAACTCCTCGTACAGATCCTCGCTCGGCGGCGCTAACGGCGTGTTTTTGGCGCGCCGCTTGGGCATGTAGCCCCCAAGGGCCTCGCGGCGCTCGCGGAGATATTTCATCTCGGGGCTGTCTTCCGGCGGCCGGTAGAAGGGCGCCTTCGCCACGTCGTCGTCGGAAATCGGAATGCCGAAGCGGGTACGGAAATCCCGGAGTTCGTCCTCGTTCAGCTTCTTCTGCTGGTGGGAGATATTCTTGCCTTCCCCGCTCTCGCCGAGGCCGTAGCCCTTCACCGTCTTGGCCAGGATGACCGTGGGCTGTCCGGTGTGGTTCACGGCGGCGTGATAGGCGGCGTACACCTTCTCGGGGTCGTGTCCGCCCCGTTTCAGCTTACGGATGTGCTCATCGGTGATGTGCTTCGCCCCTTCGATGAGGGTGGGATCGCCGTTGAAGAAGTCCTTGCGGATGTACTCGCCGCTTTCCACGGTGTATTTCTGATACTGGCCGTCAACGACCTCGCCCATGCGGCGCACGAGCACGCCGTTCTTGTCCTTGGCCAGAAGGGGATCCCAATCGCTGCCCCAGATGACCTTAATGACATTCCAGCCGGCGCCGCGGAACACGGCCTCCAGCTCCTGGATGATCTTCTGATTGCCCCGGACGGGGCCGTCGAGACGCTGCAAGTTGCAGTTGATCACGAAGATGAGGTTGTCGAGCTTCTCGCGCGAGGCCAGCGTAATGGCGCCTAGGGACTCGGGCTCGTCGCATTCGCCGTCCCCCATGTACACCCAGACCTTGCTGTCGCCCGGCTTTTTCAGGCCCCGGTCTTCCAGGTACCGGTTGAACCGGGCTTGGTAGATGCCCATGATGGGGCCGAGCCCCATGGAAACGGTGGGAAACTGCCAGAAATCGGGCATCAACCAGGGGTGCGGGTAGGAAGAAAGGCCGCCGCCCTCCCGCAACTCCCGGCGGAAGTTGCGGAGCTGCTCCGGCGTAAGCCGGCCCTCCAGATAGGCCCGGGCGTATATGCCCGGCGTCGCGTGGCCCTGGAAATAGACAATGTCGCCTTCCTGCTCCTCCGTCGGCGCCCGGAAGAAGTGGTTGAAGCCCACCTCGTAGAGCGTCGCCGCGGAGGCGTAGGTGGAGATGTGGCCGCCAATGCCCGTTTCCTCGCGGTTCGCCCGCACCACCATGGCCATAGCGTTCCAGCGGATGATGCTCTTGATGCGGCGCTCGATTTCCCGGCTGCCGGGATAGACGGGCTGCTGCTCGGGCGGGATGGTGTTGATGTAAGGCGTGTTCGCCGTAAACGGCAGTTGAACGCCCGCCGCCTGGGCGCGGATCTGCAATTGTTGCAGAATCTGCCGCACCCGCTCCGCGCCGCCCTGCTGGATTACGTATTCCAGCGACTCCAGCCATTCGGCTGTTTCCGAAGGGTCCGAGTCGGGGGCTTGCGCTGGAGAACGAGCTACCTGTCCTGCGGTCGGATCGGCAGAAGCGAGAATTTCCGTTTCGAGCATCAGTTACACACCTTGATCAAGGTCAT
>SLHB01000139.1 GCA_007136375.1 Candidatus Hydrogenedentota bacterium | reverse complement strand
CCTGGGCGTCGACATGAGCACGAACCGGCCGGAAAACACGCTGGACGAGGGTTCCGGCGGCGTCGGCGAAGACCGCGGCTTCACCGTGGACGGCGCCGGCTGGGAGGCGGACGCCTTGACGGGATCGTGGCTTATCGACCACCGGTTTGAAGCCTACGAAATCACGGGCAACACCGCGAACCGTCTCGAACTGTTGAGCGGGACGCCCCGGGACGGCGAATACATCATCTCCAAAGACCCGAGTTTCTTGGAGCAGGTCATCGTCGAATTCTACAGCGAGGAAGGCGCGGGGACCCGGTTCGACATCGAACGGGATTTGATGCCCTTGCTCAAGGATCCGGAACGCAGCGGCGTTGCGTTGTACCGGGACAACATTTGGCATCCGGACAACCGGGCCGGGCGCTTCGATCCGAGTATCGACATCCCCGTCGAGCTTGACCTCCGGCCCTTCCGGGTTGGACCCGCCGGCGGCCCGGATCAGTCGGTCAAGTTCGTGTTCTCCTCGCCGGGCACGTTGGGGATCCCCTTCGAAGACTACGAAGAGGGCGTCGAGAACCAGCCGCGCCGGCGCCAGTGGGTGCCGAACGAGTCGGGAGGCCGCTTCGCGAATTCGGACATCTTCGTCGTCATCCGCACCTCCTTGGATTACGACCTGGAGACGGAATTCAGCGCGGGCATCGTGTCCTGGGGGCACGCCACGCCCACGGAGCCGGATCCCCACATCTTCCCGGCGCCCCCGGCCGCGCCCCGGGACGAGCGCAACAAGTTCCGCGAATTCCCCTGGGGCTCCCGGGCCCTCGGGTTCATCACCTTTGCTTCTGACGGGCCCGACAATAGCGGGTTCAACTGGATGCGCACCCATCCATATAGGCAAACGCAGACGAACGTGATCACCGGCGTCGAAGCGGCGGCTCAGCCGGGTCAAGTGACCATCAACCGCGCGTTGCCGGGCGTGCTCCCGCGCACCGTGCCGGACGCCGGGTGGATTGTGACCATTCGTGGCGCAAACTTCGGCCCGTCCCCGTCGGTGACGTTCAACAACATCTCGGCGGAGGTGCTGGAGGCGTCGGGCAGCGAGATCGAGGCGCGTATCCCCGGCGGATCCCAGTTCGTGTCCGAACCGGTCACCCTGACAGTGGTCAATCCGGTCACGGGCTCTTCGGACTCTCGGAATGACCTGTTCACGATCAGCACCACGGAACCGGGCGATCAGCCGAGAATCACTTCCATTTCGCCCCAACGGGGTAAGAGCGAGGACTTCCCCGTGGCAATATTCGGCGAGAACTTCAACGATCCCGCCGTATTCTTCGAGACGCAGGATGGCACGGCGCCCGTGTCGACGCGGATGCCTGTGGAGTCCTGGACGGATACGCGCATTGACGTAAGCTTCCCCTCGGGCGGTTTGCCGCGGACGGGAAGGCTTGACGTGCGCGTCGTCAACCAGCCCACGGGCGACGAAGCGGTGCGCACGGGCGTGTTCGAGTTCGACAATCCGGCGGTCGCGCCGGAGCGGCCATGCTTCATTGCCACGGCCGCTTACGGCACGCCCATGGCCCCGCAATTGGACGTGTTGCGTAACTTCCGCGACGCCGTGCTGTTGCAGTCGGCGGCGGGCGCGGCGGCCGTGGACGCGTACTACCGGACCAGCCCGGCCCTCGCCGCGGTGGTGGATCAATCGCCCGCCTTGGCGTGGGTGGTGCGCGCGGTCTTGACGCCGGTGGTGTGGGCGTTGATGCATCCCATCGCGGCCCTGTTGCTCGTTGCGGGGTTTGGCGTGGCGGCCCTTGGGGCCGCGCGCCGGCGCCAGGCCCGAGCGGCCAGGGCGTGACGCGCGCCAGATTTCCTTGGGGGTATTGTAGGAGCGGCGCGGAGCGTGGAGCCGCGGCGCGAGGAGGCCAAAGGTCCGGGGCGCGAGGAGCGGGCCGGATGGAAAAAGGAGCCGAGCGGTGAGTTTTTCTCATAGACGATGGACGCCTTTGGCGCTGGGCGCGGCGTTGGCATGTACGCTGATGATGAGCCAGGCGGCGGCGGTCTACCCGTGGGGCGGGTTTCCCGAGGACCGGGATCGGCTCGTGCTGTTGCGGTGGAGCGAATCCGTCATGCGGGACGGGATCGAGATCTGGTTCGAAGGCGGCGACTTCGGCTGGACCAGCTCAGAACGGCAAATTCTCCGGGACTCCTTCGCGGAGTGGGAGAATGTGCCCACGTCGTACGCGGCTTTCCGGATCCGCGGCTCCTTGGAAGCGGCGTTCACGCCAGGGGTGCTGAACCGGCGTAACATAGTCTACGTCAATGATCCGGATGATCCCCGGGGAACGGTGGACATTCCGGGCGGCATCGCCGGCGTGGCTCTGGTGACGTACTCATTGGAGGACGACTTCCTGGAGCTCGAAGGCGAGCCTGTGCAGTTCCCTATTTCGGGGGGCCAGATCTTCGAGACCGATATCGTCATCGACGGCCCATCCCATCGCTCCATGGCGGGCCAGGAGCCCCAGTATGACCTCATGGGCACCATGGTGCACGAAATCGGCCATCTTCTGGGCCTCGGCCATTCCCCAATGGCGAATTTCACATCGCAAGTCGAGCAGCAAGAGG
>SLHB01000459.1 GCA_007136375.1 Candidatus Hydrogenedentota bacterium | reverse complement strand
TCCGAGCTGACCGCCCTGCATGAGGACATCGAGCTTCGCGGCGACTCCCATCACGCGGGCATGCAAATCCGTCTCCACGAGGAAGTTGGGGACCACGCAGACACGACCGAATATATCCTTCAGCCGGGGGGCGAGGAAATCGACAACGACGAGGTCCTCGACGCTTGGTGGGTCATCTGCGGCGCCGTGGTCAACGACCAGCGCTACTGGGTCGCCCACATGACCCCGCCGGACCACCCCACGGGCGTGCCCATGTACTCCATCCGGCGCTACGCCCGGTTTGGCGCCTTCTTCGAGCCCGACTTGCAGCACGGCGAGCCGAAGACGTTCACCTTCCGGATTCTCGTGTCCGAGGACGAGTTGGATATTGAGACGGTTGAAGCCCATTACGAGGCCTATTCCGCGGAATAAGCCATGATTATCGGTGTAATGAGCGATACCCATGGCAACAGGAAGCTCATGCACCATGTCGCGGACCGCATGGTGGATGAGTTCGGCGCCGAACTCATCTACCATGCGGGCGACAACTACGGCGACGCCGAGGAACTCGGGTATTCCGGCGTTCCCGTCCGCAAGGTCCCCGGCCTCTGGTGTGACGAGTACCACGAGGCCCACATTCCCAACGAGTGGCGGGAGGTCCACGCGGGGCTGCCTTTCGCGTGTGTCCACGTGAGGGAAGAGCTAAGCCCCGAGGGCCGCAAGGCCGCTATCATCATCTACGGCCACACCCACGCCCCCGCCATCGAGCAGGTTAACGGCAGCCTGTGGCTCAACCCGGGCCACCTCAAACGGCCCCAGGACCGGGGCCACGAAGCTTCCTTCGCCATGCTGAATCTCGGTCCACAAGAAGTGGCTGTCCGCGTCCACGGCGTCGACGGCGCGATCCGCGTCCAACGCGCCATTCCCCGCGGCGCGCTCGCCGCCGCTCCGTGAACCTCCGCTCCGCCGCGCCCCAACCCGTCCCCGCGCCCCGGCGCCGCCTCACTCGCGTGGCGCTCCACCGTTTGTAAGACGCCCTCCGATGTGCGACACTAATCTCTCGTATGTTGGCTATGATTTGGCGGACGCCGCGCTGGAGTTGCGCGCGGCGCCGGGAGCAGGTAGAATAAAGCGCGATAATAAAGACCCTGAATATCCCGTTTTGGTGGGCGTGGAAGAGGCCGGCGCCCTCATCGCGGCGCGAGCGGCCGCCTTTCCCGTGGAAACGTGTCCCCTGGACGCCGCCCATGGCCGGGTGCTCCGGGAGACCGTGCCGGCGGACCGCCCCCTGCCTCCGTGTGACCGCGTAACGGTTGACGGCTACGCGTTGAGTCACGAAGCGTGGGCCGCCGGGACGCGCACGTTCGCGGCCGAGGCCATGCAAGCCGCTGGCGAAGCGCCCAAGACTCTCGGAGACGCCGCCGGCGGGTGCATCGAAGTGATGACCGGCGCGGCCCTTCCCAGGGGTTGCGACTGCGTTGTCCGCGTGGAGGACACGGAGGTCCGTGACGGCCGCGTGACCATTGCGTCCGGCGCCGTGTTGGCGCCCGGGCTCGGCGTGCACCGGAAAGGGTCGGACCGGTCTCCGGGCGCGCCGTTGCTTACGCCGGGACGCCGCTTGGATGGGCCCGCCGTCGGTGTTGCGGCGTCCGTGGGCAAGACGGAGGTGTGCGTTACGGCCGAGCCGGTCATTGCGGTGATTACGACGGGCGACGAGTTGGTGAGGCCGGAGGCGGCGCCCCTGCCCCATGAGGTGCGGCGCTCCAACGGACCGGCGCTTCGGGCCATGTTGTTGCAAGCGGGCTGGTCCCAGACGGTGGAGCGCCATCTGCGGGACGATCCGGCGGCGATGGCCGCGGCGCTGAGGGAAATCTTGGCCGAGGCGAACGTGTTGGTACTGACGGGCGGGGTGTCCATGGGCAGGCGCGATTACGTGCCCGCCGTGTTGCGGGATCTTGGCGTGGAAGTGGTCTTTCACAAGGTCCGGCAGCGGCCGGGCAAGCCCATGTGGTTTGGCGTCGGCGCCGGGAAACAGATGGTGTTCGCCCTGCCGGGCAACCCCGTGTCCGCCTTGGTGGGTTGCCGCCGGTATGTGTTGCCGCGACTGGCCGCGAGCGCCGGCGTGAGCGGCGCCGCCGCGCCCATGGCATGGGCCCGGCTCGGCGAAGCCGTGACGTTCCGGCCGGCGTTGACGTACTTCTTGCCCGTCCGGATCGAGGCGGGAAGAGACGGCGGACTAACGGCGTGGCCCCGGCCGGTGAACACGTCCGGCGATTTCGCGGGCCTCGCGGAGTCGGATGGATTCGTGGAACTGCCCGAGGACCAAGACGAATTTCCGGCGGGGTATGCCGCTCCGTTGTACCGGTGGACAGGGTAAGGGATGACATTAACGGAAGCGCAACAGACCCTTCGCGACACGCTGCGCCGTCCCCTCCGGGATTTGCGGATCAGCGTCATCGACAAGTGCAACTTCCGTTGTCCCTATTGCATGCCCGAAGAGCGCTACCACGCGAACTACCAGTTCTTGCGCAACGGCGAGCTGTTGACCTTCGAAGAGATCGGCCGGCTCGCCCGCATATTCGCCGCCTTGGGCGCGCGAAAACTCCGCATCACCGGCGGCGAACCCTTGTTGCGCCGGGGACTTCCCGACCTCGTGCGCGACTTGGCCGCGATCGGCGAGGTGGACGACTTGGCCCTCACCACGAACGGGGTCTACCTGGGCGGGTGCGCCCACGCCCTGCGGGAGGCCGGCCTTTCCCGGTTGACCGTGAGCCTGGACAGCGTCGATGACGGCCTATTCCGGCGGATGAACGGAAACAAGCGCGGGATCGCGCCGGTGCTGGAAGGCGTCGCCGCGGCGCGGACGGCCGGGTTTCAGGAGATCAAGTTCAACTGTGTGGTGCAACGGGGCGTCAATTGCCACGCGCTGCTGGAATTGGTGGAGCATTTTCGTTGGACCGGGCACATTCTCCGGTTTATTGAGTATATGGACGTGGGAACCTGCAACGATTGGCGGCGCGATCACGTCGTTCCCTCGCGGGAAGTGCTGGGGCGGATCCACGCCCGGTATCCCGTGACGCCGCTGGAGGAGAACTACCACGGCGAAGTCGCGGCCCGCTACGCCTTCGACGACGGCGCAGGGGAGATCGGCTTTATTTCATCCGTCACGGCGCCCTTCTGTGGGGCGTGCACCCGCGCCCGTCTCGGCGCCGACGGGGTTTTGTACACGTGTCTGTTCGCCGCGCGCGGAACGGATCTGCGGACGCCGCTGCGGCAAGGCGCGTCCGACGCGGACATCGCTGGCGTCATCGCCGCCGTATGGGAAAACCGCGGCGACCGTTACTCGGAGTTGCGGGCGCGGCGCCCGGCGGAACCCGCGGCCCGGCGGCGGATAGAAATGTATCAGATCGGAGGCTGAATGCTGTCCCACATGGACGCGGATAACCGGCCCCAGGCCGTGGATGTGAGCGGCAAGGAGGCGACGCTCCGGACGGCGGAGGCGCAAGCCCTCGTCACGCTGCCGCCAGAGGCCGCGGAAGCCTTGCGGGCGGGCGCCTTGGCTTCGCAGAAGGGGCCCGTGTTCGATACGGCGATTCTGGCGGGCGTCATGGCCGCGAAGCAGACCGCCGGGCTCATTCCCTTGTGCCACACGATTCCCCTTGAGGACTGCAAGGTGTTCATCGGCTTCAACGAGGCGGGCGACGTGGAGATCCGTTGCCGCGCCGTGGCCCGGCACAAGACCGGCGTGGAAATGGAGGCCCTGACGGGCGCCAGCGTCGCGGCGCTGACGGTGTACGACATGTGCAAGGCCTTGTCCCATGGCATCGTCATAAGGGAAACCAAGCTCCTAAGCAAGACCGGAGGCAAGCATGACTACCACCTGCCGGGAGGATAAGGGCCCGCGCGGACGCATGCGCCCCTTCCGCTTCAACCCCTTCGAGCTTGCGTTTACCGGCGCGCCTCCCCGGGAGTTGAGCGGCCTCATGACCGGCCTGCTCCGCCGGGATTGGGGCGGCCGGCGCATCGCCGTGGCCTGCAACGCCGGTGCGGAGTCTGGCGGTCAAGGACTGGACGGCGCCGCCGCCCGTTGCGTGGATCGCGGCGGCCTTCGCTCGGTTTCTTATCCCGCCGAACATGACGCCTACCTCCATTCGCAACCCATGGTGGACGCCGATTGGGTTTTCCACGCCTTGCCGGAGCCGCCGGTAGACGCAATCCCCGTCACCGGGCCGGGCGCGATCCCGGAGCGCGCCGCCGCGCCGGAAGGCGGTACGGCCGTCTGCGCCGCACCGCCCTCGCCGGGGCCGGACGCATCGGAAGGGCTCGCGCGCCAGATTGAAACGTACTTCGAAGCGCGCGCCCGGGCGGTTCCCCTGTTGGGGCTTGTGCTGGCGGGCGGGAAGAGCCTCCGCATGGGCGAGGACAAGGCCCGTATCCATTATCACGGCGCGCCCCAGGCGGAACACGCCGCCGCGCTTCTCGGCGAGTGGTGCGGCCAGGTCTATGTTTCCGTGCGCCCCGGCCAATCCCCCGATGGCCTTGCCGGAAGCCGGGACGTGGACTGCATTGAAGACACTTTCCTGGGCCTGGGTCCCATGGGCGGCGTACTGTCAGCCCTGAAGGCGCGTCCGGACGCCGCTTGGCTGACGCTCGCCTGCGATCTCCCGTTCATGGATCGCGAAACCCTCGGCGCGCTCGTGGCCCAACGGGATCCCTTCCGCGCCGCCACGGCCTACGAGAGCCCCCGGGAGGGCTTTCCCGAACCCTTGTGCGCCATCTATGAACCGAAGAGCGTCTTCCGGCTCCTTCAATTCATGGCGCTGGGATATCATTGCCCGCGCAAGGTATTGATCAACTCCCCAATCAAACGGCTGACGCCGGAGCGGCCCGAGGCCCTGGTTAACGCGAACAGCCCCGACGAGCGCGACGCCGTACTGGCCCGGCTCGGCGGCGCGGCGAGGTAGGACCGTGGAATTCCAGAAGCGAATCGTCGAAAAGAACGTGCACATTCACTACTACGCGGTGCTCCGGGAGGAATCTGGCCAGAGCGAGGAGTCGGTGACCACAACGGCGGACACGCCCGGCGAGCTGTTCGAGGATCTTCAGGGCCGGTACGGTTTCAGCCTGGAGCCGGAGCAGATGCGTGTCGTCGTCAACGCCGAGGTCCGTAACTGGGACACGGCCATCCGGGACGGCGACACGGTGGTTTTCCTTCCGCCCGTGGCCGGAGGGTGATTGATGTTTGAGTTGGGGGGAGAGCCACTGTGCGCGGACGCGTTGAAGGCCGGGTTGGCCCATCCGGACGCCGGCGGGTACGCGGCCTTCGAGGGCTGGGTGCGCCGCCACAATGAAGGCCGGGACGTGGTTCGCCTGGAGTATGAGGCCTACGCCGAGCTTGCGGAGAAAGAAGGCGCCCGTATCATCGCGGAGGCGAAGGAGCGCTTCGGCGTGATTAGCGCCGCCTGCGTCCACCGCGTGGGGATGCTCGAAATCGGCGACATGGCCGTATGGGCCGGCGTGTGCTCCGCACACCGCGCCGAGGCCTTCGCCGCGTGCCGGTACATCATTGACGAGATCAAGCATCGCGCGGCCATCTGGAAGAAGGAGTATTACGCGGACGGCGATTCCGGCTGGGTTAATTGCGAGCGTTGCGCGGCCCATGGACACGGCCACGCCTACGCACACGGACGAGCCAACACGGCGAAGCCCGCCTTTGCCGAAGAGGATCTCTACGAACGCCAGATGACCCTCGCGGAAGTGGGCGAGGAGGGCCAGCAACGTCTGAAGTCCGCGCGCATCCTCGTTGTGGGCGCGGGCGGTCTGGGCAGTCCGGCTCTGCTGTATCTCGCCGCCGCGGGCGTGGGCGTATTGGGGATATGCGAGGGCGACACGCTGGAGCCGAGCAACCTTCACCGGCAGGTTCTGTACGGACACGCGGGCGTTGGAAAGCCCAAGGCGGCCCTGGCGGCGGAGCGCGTCCGCGAAACCAACCCTTACACCGAGGTCCGCGTTCATGACGCCGCGCTTACGCCGGAAAACGGACCGGATCTGTTTCAGAAATACGACATGATCCTCGATTGCACCGATGGTTTCGCGGTGAAATGGCTGATTAACGACTTGGCGGTCCGCGCGGGAGTCCCCGCCGTGTTCGCGAGCGTGTACCAGTACGAGGGCCAACTGCAAGTCTATGATCCCGCCGCCCCGGGGCCTTGCCTGCGCTGCCTGTGGCCGGAGACGCCGCAAGCCGGTTGCGTGGGGACTTGCGCCGACGTGGGCATCCTGGGCGTCGTGCCGGGGGTGTTCGGCGCGCTTCAAGCCATGGAGGCGCTGAAGCATTTCCTCGGGCTTTCCGGCGGGCTCAAGGAAGAGGTTCTCCTGATGAACCTCCTCACCCTCGGGACGCAGAAGTTCAAGGCGCCGCGGAACCCCGCATGTCCCGTTTGCGCCGGCGCGCCGTCAAGGGGGGCCACGGCGGAGATCGCCGCCAAGCCCCCCGCCGTCAATGGCGGGGTGGAGGTGGGGCCGGGGGCGCTGTGGGACCCGGCGGAAGCGCCCCTCACGGTGGTGGATCTCCGCGAAGCCCATGAGCGCGCGCCCGGCGATCTGGGCGTGGAGCGGGTCCTTCACATGCCCGGCAGCGCGTGGGACCTGGACAGCCCTCCCCTCGACCCCGAAGACCGCTACGTCCTTTGCTGTGTCCGGGGCGTGCGCAGCCGCATGCTCGCCGGCAGGTTGCGGCAACTTGGCTATCCCCACGTGTACTCGCTCCGTGGGGGAACCCTTGGGTTGCGCAAGGTCCGGGCGGCGGGCGGCGCGGGTTCAGGCGCTTAATCCGAAAGCGGTCCGCCGGCCGCCGGACGGCTATGTGGCGCGGGCGCCGCGCAAGGCCAGCGTGGCGAAGAGTTCGACGGCCGTGGGAATGGCGTCGTCGTTGAAGTTGAAATGGGGGCTGTGAAGCGGCGGATGGGGCTTGCTGGGGTCGCCGTTGTTGCCCAGGCAGATGAAGGCGCCCGGAACCCGCTGCAGGTAGAACGCGAAGTCTTCGGCGGCCATGCAGGGCTTGGGAAGCGTGACGACCCGGTCGCTACCGAAGAGATCGACGGCCGTCTCGTGGACAAAGGCCGTGGCGGCCTCGTCGTTGTACAGGGATGGATAGCGGGCGCCGCCAAAGCGCACATGGGCCGAGGCGCGGAAAGCGGAGGCCGTGTGGACGGCGATCCGTTCGATGGATTCGGCGATGCGCTCGAACAGGTCCGGCTCCATGGCGCGAAGCGTCCCCTCGATGAGGGCCTCCTCGGGAATAACGTTCGTCGCTTCGCCCGCCGCGATCTTGCCCACGGTGACCACGCCCGTATCGGCGGGGTCAATCTCCCGGCTTACGATGGTCTGCAGCGCCGTAGTGATATAGGCGGCCACTGTGATGGGATCGACGCCCGCCGCTGGATCCGCGCCATGGCAGCCCCGGCCTTCGACGGTGATGTGGAAGGAGTCCGCCGTCGCCATCATCCACCCGGGACGCAGGCCGACGCCGCCCACGGGCAGCGTGGGCCACGCGTGAAGGGCGAACACGCCGTCCACGCCGTCAAGCACGCCCTCCTCGACGATGAACCGCCCCCCCGCCGCCAACTCTTCCGCGGGCTGAAAGATGAACTTGACCGATCCCTCCAGGCGCTCCCGGTGCTCCGCCAGCGTCTGGATCGCGCCGCAGAGACAGGTCATGTGGCCGTCATGGCCGCAGGCGTGCATGCGGCCCGCGATGGTGCTGGCGTAGGGGACGCCCGTTTGCTCGTGGATCTCCAGCGCGTCCATATCGGCGCGGAGGGCGACGGTCTTCCCGCTTTGACCGCCCTCAAGGGTGGCGACGATGCCCGTGCCCTTGGCGTGGCCGCGGGTGTAGGGCACGCCGATGTCATCCAGGAAGCGGGCGATGCGGTCGGAGGTCCAGTGCTCCTCGAAACGGATTTCGGGGTGGGCGTGAAGTTCGTGGCGCAACGCCACGAGTCCGGGAAGGATGCCTTCGATGGTCTGGTGCAACGAGTCTGTCGAGACGCTCATCCAACACCTCACGGCCGGGACCGGCCAGTCCACGCCGCGGCCCTCCCGCGGCGGACCAGCATTCCTGCACTACGGTAACACGGCCGCGCCCGGAGGTCCAGCAGCCCAACGCGGATTCGTTGGCGGGCGGCGCCGCGTCTCCAGGCGGAATAGCCAAGGCGAGTCCCGCTACGAAGCGCCCCCGGGGATGCGGTACAAACGGGTCTCGTAGCCGTCGAGCGCCTCTGTGAAGGCGCCTCCCTCCGTGGTGAGCGTCTCTCCTGTCTCTGTCACGTGAACCTCCGTTCCATCGGACAAGCCGGTGACGGTGAAGGCCGCGGCGGCCGGGCGGTCGCGCATTACCACGGCGAAAACGTACGCGTCGCCTTCGTGCTCCTTGAGCATAGCGGCCACCGGGACGTCCTCGTCTTCCGTAACCGCCTCCAGCCGTCCTTCGACGGTCGGGCTGTTCAACACCGGCGCCAGCTCGTGAAGCTGCTCGTTTATGGCCGTCACGCCCGCCAGCGTTTCTTCGTTGCTCAACATCGCCGCTTCGTTGAAGGCAGGCTCCCACTCATGGACGAAATACAGAATCCCCGTCGACCCATGGATCAGCGACATCCATATCTGTGTCTTGATCTGAGCCGGCGTGGCCGTACGCCCCGTATGGATCCCGCTGGCCTCGACGAAACTCCACACCGGTTGATGGGGCTCGGACCACCGGACAAGCCGCTCCACGCCCCGGGCGACCCGCCATAGGTTTCCTTGGACGGGCTCGCGCGAGTTCGCCACGGGATAGATGTCGAAGGACACGATGTCGCAGCCCTGGATGTACTCGGGATAGTCCTCCGGATGATTCGTCCGCACGCCGCGCCCGTGCCAACCGTCCCAAGCCACGCCTTGGCCGAGGTTCAGGTGGACGGGGCGCGTGGGATCCGCCTCCCGCATCGCCTCGTAGCGTTCGACGATTTCCCGGGGCGGGACGGGCGGCCCGTATCCGCCTTCTGGCAGGGCCTGGGCGTTGTCCGGTTCGTCCTGTTGAAGCCAGGCGATGATGATGTCGTTGCGCGGATGGTTGAGGGCGGTCTCGTTCTGATGACAGATGACGTACATGCCGGCTTCCGCGAGGGCGTCCAGTTGCTCCTCCGTCGGGCCTTGCCACAGTCCCACGTAGATGTTGATACCCGCGTCTCTATATTCCTCGGCGCGCGCCGGATTCTGGAGCCACACGCCAACCGGGAAGAAGTCCTCGTCCGTGGGCGGGCCGTTCTCCCACTGGGTGTAAAGGCTTTCGGCGGCGCCCATAAGGGGCGTCAGCGCGAGGACCGCGCAAAGCGTTACGTGGCGGATGGGCGTGGTCATGATGAGTCTCCCCTCTGCAGTAGGCCGTTCATGAAGATCCCCCTCTCGGCACGGTAGCAAAACCCCGGCTGAACCGCAACGGCATTGGCTGGGGATTTACCGGTTTTCCGCCGAATCCATATGAATTCCGAGAAGATTCGAAGGGTGTCCCCAACCGCCTTCAACACAAGCAAGCAAACGCCGGAAAGAATGATGTACTAGCACAGCGCAGATCCTCCTCCGGAGGAGGGGCTGAAGAACAACCAACAAAAGCAAAACGAAACAGCAAACCGCGAGGACGCTAAAACACTTTTACAGAAACTTCTTGACACATGGCAAAAACTGGCAATAACTGAGAGGCCTCTCCTGGGTGTCAAAGCCCCATTAGACGTAGCGTGTGCCTTCCAGGCTGCTTGTTGCACCATGGGTCCGTGGCCCGGCGGCCATGCAATCGAGCCGCCGCCGCCGCGTCTTTATGTAGTGACGGGCAACGTTTCCGCGAGTGAAGGTGTCTCGGGGCCTTCCGGGACGAGGACGAGGGGAAGACGCCGGGAAGCTGGCCTGACGGCCGTGGTTGATCCGGAACCGGGACGGCCTCCAAGAGGCGCGCAAAGACAGAGGTGGGCGTGATGAACGTATTTGGGGTCGAGACCGCCTTCAGCCGAGTGGTGGGTGTGGCTGGCGGAGCGTGGACGGAAACCGCCGCCGCTCAGTTCGTGCCGACGAATTTCTCCTCCGAAGACATCGTCACACTGTGTTTTGGGCTGATGCTCATACTCGGTTTGGCGTCCCTGGTGTTGCGTCTTCGAGGCGAAAAGGACGAAAGCAAGCAAGGTTTTGGCTACGCGGCCGCATTGGGAGCGATAGGCCTCGTGGTGGCGATTGCGACGGGCAATGTCGAACGCCTTTTCGCCTGGCAGATGTACGCCTTAGCTGGCGGCGTGTTGGTGGCGATTGAGATAGGAAGTTGGATAAAGGGGGAGTCGGGGGTTTTGCTTCACCGCGACTCAGGCAGCGGGGATGG
>SLHB01000232.1 GCA_007136375.1 Candidatus Hydrogenedentota bacterium | reverse complement strand
GTAGAGAAGAACGCGAAGCAAGGCCGGACCCGGGATCGTATCGGGTCGTGACGTGAAGCAAGCTGTCACCATTTCGGGCATGGAAGTGCGGCCGGGGCAGCGCCGGACCGTGGAGATTCCCGTGGCGCGCCTGCCATCTCAAACGATGCTCGGCCTGCCCCTCACAGTGCTCAACGGCCGGCACGACGGTCCGCGCTTGTGGCTGAGCGCGGCCATACACGGGGACGAACTGAACGGCGTTGAGATTATCCGGCAGGTCTTGAACCGGGTGGAAGAACGCAAGCTCCGGGGCTTGCTCATCGCGGCGCCTATCGTGAATGTTTTCGGTTTCACCCATCAATCCCGCTATCTCCCCGACCGCCGCGATCTGAACCGTTCCTTTCCAGGATCCGAGCGGGGTTCGCTCGCCTCGCAAGTCGCGCGCTTGTTCATGCGGGAGGTCGTGAGCCACTGCACCCACGGTATCGACCTCCATACGGGTTCCCATCACCGCATCAACTTGCCCCAGATCCGCGGCAACCTAGCCGACGAGGAAACCGCCCGCTGCGCCCACGCCTTCGGCGCGCCGTTGATCCTTCACGCCACGACCCGGGACGGCTCCCTCCGTCAAGCGGGCACGGCGAAGGGCATCCCGGTTCTCCTGTACGAGGCCGGCGAGCCGTTGCGCTTCAACGAGGACGCCATCGAGACTGGGGTGGACGGCATTCTCCGGGTGATGTCCGCGTTGGGCATGCGCCGCGGCCGCGTGAAGCGCGTCCCTTCGGCGCCGGTGGAGATCTGGCGGAGCCAATGGCTGCGCGCCCGGCACAGCGGGATCGTCCGCATGGACGTAAAGCTTGGCGCGAAGGTGCGCAAGCGCCAGCAGGTCTGCGTCATCGCCGACGCCTTCGGCGGCGCGGCCGCCTCCGTTCGCGCGCCCGCCGACGGCTACATCATTGGCCGGACCCTCAATCCCCTTGTCAACAAGGGCGACGCGGTGATTCACCTGGGCGAAATCTAGATCGGCCCGCATTCGCGGCAGACCCGGCTGAAAATCCCTGGAATCCGCCGTAAAACCCCGTGGAATCAGGCTTTTTTCGGACTCGGCTTGTGTTGGCGAGGCGTTCGGGCTATACTCCCGGCGTGGAAGCGGCGCCGCCGTCAATCCGGTTTCTGAACGGTTTTCCACAGCGGAATCCCGAAGCCCAAAAGGGGAGAGGCATGGCTTTGGATGTGGTAACAGTGGGAGTTGTGTGCGCCGACGTCATGGTCCGCCCGGTGGACAGTTTTCCCGAGCGGGGCAAGTTGACCTTGGTGCCGCAGTTGGAAATTCACCTGGGCGGACTGGCGTCCGTGACCGCCGCCGTGCTGAGCCAGCTCGGCGGGCAAGCGGGCGTCATCGGACGTTTGGGCGCCGACGGGTTTGGCGACTACATAAGCGGCGCCCTCGCCAAGAGTGGGGTGGACGTGTCGCGGCTCAAGCGGGACGCCGCCGAGGGGACTTCCGCGACGGTGGTGCTCATTGGCGAGGACGGCGAGCGGACCTTTCTCCACCGTGTCGGAGCGACCGCGGCGATTTCGGAGGCCGATGTCGATCTCGACTATGTGAAGTCCGCTAAGGTGTTTCACTGGGGCGGCCCCGCCATCACCCCCGGCCTCGACGGCCCGCCCATGGGGCGCGTCATGGAGCGCGTCCGCGCGCTCGGCGTCAAGACGTCCATGGACACGGTGTACGACGGAACAGGCGTGTGGTTTCCCCTCATCGAAGCCGCCTTGCCTCATGTCGACATTGTCATGACCAATCATGAAGAAGGCTCCCGCTACACGGGCAAGGACAGTTGCGAGGATATCGCCGGCGTGTTTCTGTCCCACGGGGCGGAGGCCGTCATGGTGAAGCTCGGGCACGAGGGGCTTTATGTGCAAAACCGGGAGACGGCGCACCAGTTGCCCGCCCATACGGTAACCGCCGTGGACACGACCGGCGCGGGCGACGCGGCCTGCGCGGGCTTCCTGTATGGGTACACCCAGGGCTGGGATCTGCTGGCGTGTGGCCAACTCGCCAACGCGGCCGGCGGCTTGACGGTCCAGTCCATGGGGGGCGCGGAAGGCGTGCAGTCCCTGGAGGCGTGCCGCGCGCTCATCGGCTAAGGCCGGGGAACATGCGCGGAACGGCGTTCGCGCCGCCGCGGAAAGGTTAAAGAAATGAGTTTTCTTATGGCTTGTTATGTGAGCGCTGTTGTGTTGACCCAAGGGCCGGGCATTATGCAACAAGAGGAGTTGGCGCCGCCGGGACAGATGACGCCCAGTCCGATGCCGGGCGCGCCGGCCCGGCCCGATCCGGCCCCCGCTCCCGATCCCGGGGAGCGGCCCGGCGCGGAAGCGCCAACCCAACAGCAGCCCGCGCCGCCGCCCGCCGCGGATCAGCAACCGCCCCCGTCCGCGCAAGAGCAGGCGGCGCCCTCCGGATCCGAACGAGAGCAGCCCCGTCCCCAGGTCCGGCGTAGCAGCCGTCCTGTCGCCGCATTCTGGATTATTGTGCCGCCCCGGCAATGATGGGACCCTGGGCGCAGACCATAAACCGCCGTGTCCGGCGGTCCGCCGTGTGGGCGTGGATGGCCG
>SLHB01000069.1 GCA_007136375.1 Candidatus Hydrogenedentota bacterium | reverse complement strand
TGTGGAGGGGGATCTCGTGGCCGACGATCTTGGAGGACCCTTTGACCTAATCCTCCTGTCCAACGTGGTCCATATCTTCGGACCCGAGGCCAACGAAAACCTCACGGCCCGTTGTGCGAAGGCCTTGGCGTCTGGCGGCCTGTTGATCATCAAGGACTTTATCACCGACGACGATCGGACCGGGCCGCCTTTCAGCCTTTTGTTCGCCCTCCAGATGCTCCTTCACACGGAGGCGGGCGACACGTACACGGAAAGCGATGTCCGGAGTTGGACCCGTCAAGCCGGCCTTCGAGACGGGGGCCTTATCGAGCTGACGCCCCAGAGCCGCCTGTGGCTCGCGCATAAGGATTGACGGCGGCGTATCTCCACGGAACCAAGCACATGCTCATGCGCCCATCTGCTCGTAGTTGGCGGCGATCTTTTGAATCGCGTACAACCATGCGGCCGTGCGCAGATCTTGCGCCTTGGGGTGGCGGCGCAGGCTGTGGCTAATCTCTTGGTACGCCATGGACATGGTGTCGTCAAGGGCCGAGTTGACCAGGCTAAGCTCGTCCGCGCCAAAGCGCAGCTTGGCGGCGAGGTGCTCGGGAACCTTCTTCTCCGTCATGGCTTCTATCACTTCGAGGGTATACTGACCCCGCAGTTCATGTAGCCGGTTCTCCAACCGGCCGAGCCGGATGTGGAAGATGTTCTTTATCCATTCGAAATAGGACACCACCACGCCGCCAGCGTTGAGGTAGATATCCGGGATAACGGCCACCCCGTTGTCCCGGAGATACGCGTCCGCGTCATAGCTGATGGGGCCGTTGGCGCCCTCGGCGATGAGGGGCGCTTGGATTCGGCGGACGTTGTCCATGGTGATCTGATTCTCCATGGCGGCAAGGATCAGGATGTCGCAGTCCACCTCCAGAGCGGTGGCCGCATCGGGCGTGTACATCGCGTCGGGATATCCCGCCACGCCGCGGTGTCCGTCCATATACGCGCGAACCCGCCGCACGTCCAGGCCGTCTTCATCAAAAAGAGCGCCGTCCCGTTCGGCGATGGCCACGACCTTGACGTCGTCTTCTTCCATCAGCAACTTGGCCGCGTTGTATCCCACATTTCCTAGGCCCTGCACGGCCACGCGTTTGCCGCCCAAGCCCCCCTTGAGGTTCGCCTTAGCCACGTCGGATGGGTGGCGGAAGAACTCCCGAATCCCGCATTGCATGCCCCGGCCGGTGGCTTCGCGGCGTCCCGGGATACCGCCAACGGAAGCCGGCTTGCCCGTGACGCACGCGATGGCGTTGATGTCGTTCGGATACAGACTGCGGTACTCATGGGCAATCCACGCCATTTCCCGCTCGCTTGTGCCCATGTCCGGAGCAGGCACGTTCAGGCTCGGGCTAATGTATCCCTTCGCCGCCAGTTCGCGGGTGAACCGGCGAGTAATCTGCTCCAACTCCGCCTCGGTGTAGTCCTTGGGATCAAGACAAAGGCCGCCTTTGGAGCCGCCATAAGGCACGTCGACCAAGGCGCACTTGTAGGTCATCAACGCGGCCATCGCTTCGATTTCCCCTTGGTCGATATGAATCGCGTACCGAATGCCTCCCTTCGCGGGGAGCCGGTGTTCGCTGTGGGTTGCGCGCCAGCCGCGGAAGATGCGGTGCTCACCCCGGATCTCCACGGGGAACGCCACCTTGTAAACGGAATTGCACTCCTTGATGTGTTCCGCAATCCCCGGCGCCAGCTTCAGATGCGCCGCGGCGCGATCAAACATGTACCCGACGTTGTCCAGAAAAGAGGTTTCCGCGATGGCGGTCATGGTGGGCTGTTCTCCTGCGTGCTTTGGTTGAAGCGATGGGCTTTTGCGCCGCCCCTCTGTGATGGACCCGGCGGAAGGCATGGATCTCGCGTCATATCCCTGGAAAAGCCGGGAGTATAACATCCGAACGCCGGCTCCAGCACAAAGCGGCCGGGCCGCCGTAATACGGAGCTCGCCCGCCGTGCATGGCGCTCGAAAAATTCCTTGACAGCCGACAGAACCTGGTATACGCTATCATCAAACTAGTATTAATTCTTACTAAATTGATCAAGACCGAAATTGTATTGACGGAGAACGGGAAGCACGGCCACGAGACCGGTTTGTCTTGGCAAGCCCCCTCTTTATTTCCCGTCGTAAGGCAAGGCGATAATGTGTCGCCGCCGCCCCCGCCCGGGCTCGCGGTTTTCGGAACCGACGCGCTACTTGCCGTCACGGCTTCGCCGGACGGCGTTGAGGAAGGAGTTCCGACAATGGCCAAGAACGTCCGCGCTTCCGCCCCATCCAAGGAAGAGATCCCAAAGCGATTCGATCCCGAAGCGCGCCGGAGCGCGCTCACACGCAAGCCCTCGCGGCCCTGGCGCGCCCCCCGGGGCCCAAAGGAAGCGGTTGCCTACACGCTGGTGATGGAGCACGATCCCGCATTCAATGGCGTCATGCACCGGCTCTTGGGCCAGACGCCAGCCGTTGACCTCCGGCATAAAGGCCCTACGGAAGTCACGGTCCGCCAATCGGGAGAACTCCGGCGCCTGGAAAGCGTGGGCGCGGGGGTGTTCGGACAAGAGTTCACGTACATCTCGGA
>SLHB01000405.1 GCA_007136375.1 Candidatus Hydrogenedentota bacterium | reverse complement strand
TGGCCGGGCCCGCGGCGGTCTTGGCTGGCCTAACGACTCCGATGTAGACCTGCGCGGCCGGTGTGTCCCGGGTGGACGCGCCGGCCTTTGTGGTTGCTCCCCGAACTTTTCCCGAACGCCTTTTTCCGGACGCCTAATGCCCGATCATGATCCTTTTATCAGCGTCGTGCTGCCCTTTCGCAACGCGGACGCCACGTTGGCGGGAGCCATGGAGTCTATCCATCGCCAAACGTGGACCCGTATGGAAGTCATCGCCGTGGACGACGGGTCCACGGATAACTCCGCCCGGATTGCGGCCGATTTCGTCAGAACGGATCCCCGGTTTCGGGTGATCACCCTGGAGCAGAAGGGGATTGTCGCCGCGTTGCAGGTGGGCTGCACGGCGGCCCGGGGCGCGTACATCGCCCGCATGGACGGCGACGATTGGGCGGCTCCCACGCGGATCGCGCGGCAGGCGGCGTTGATGGAGGCGGACCCGCGTCTCGGCCTCACGGGGACCCTGGTGCGCGTGTTCGGCCCCTCCGTGGGTACAGGCCGGCGGCGCTACGAGGCTTGGCTCAATGAACTGACGGACCATGACGCCATCACGCGGGACCGCTTCATCGAATGTCCCATCGCTCATCCCACGTTCATGATGCGCCGGGAAGCTTATGATGCGGTGGGAGGGTATGAGGATCACGAGTGGGCGGAAGACTACGATCTCCTCTTGCGCTTGTGGTCCGCCGGTTGGCGTCTCGGAAAGGCTCCCGAAACGCTGCTCCATTGGCGGGACACGTCAGGACGCCTGTCCATGAACGATCCCCGCTACAGTCCCGCCCGGTTCCGGGCCGCGAAACGCCGGTTTCTCCTTCCGTGGATGCTCTCGCAGGGCCGCCCCTTCGTCCAGTGGGGCGCCGGCCGGGCCGGCAAGCCGTGGCTGCGGGAATGGCCGCCGGAGCGCCGCCCCGCCTTCGCCATCGACGTACACCCCCGCAAGATCGGCAAAACGATCCACGGCTGCCCCGTAAAGGGTTGGGACGCCCTTCCCGCGCCCGGCGCGGCTTTCATCGCGGTCGCCGTCGGCGCCGTGGGCGCGCGGGAAACCATCCGGGCCTGGTGCGTGGACAACGGTTATGCGGAAGGCCGGGATTTCCTCTTCCTTGCTTAGATCCATCTCCGCACAGTAGGGTAATTGCGCCGCCACAGGCCGGGGGACCCGCGCCGCGCGGGGGCCGGCCATCCCCGAGAACCGTAAACCTTTCCTGGAGGGAGCACGTTAGTTCATTGACGCATGAAGGCCACAGCGACCTGGGGAGGTTGAGTGACGAGGATCTCGCCCTTGCCCTAAAGGATGGCGACGAACGGGCTTTCGACGAGTTGGTTCGCCGCTATCAAGGCCGTGTGTATGCGGTCGCCTACCGCATTACCGGCAACAGGGAAGACGCCCTGGATGTGGCCCAGGAGGCGTTGCTAAAAGCGTACCGCAAGATCCATAGCTGGCAGCCGACCGGCGGCTTCTTGCCATGGCTGTTGCGGCTGACGTCCAATCAATCCATCGACCATCTGCGGCGGCAGAAGCGGCAGCGCCATCAACCGTTGGACGACGCGGCGCTAAACGAGTATTCAGCCGAAACGGAATCGGGCCCGTCGGGCAGCACGGAGCGCGTGGTGCGCGCCCATGAGATCGGGGCGAACGTCGAAAAGGCCCTCGACGTCTTGTCGCCAAGCCAGCGGGCCGTGTTTGTGATGCGGCATTACGAGGGCATGCCCCTCAACGATATCGCCGAGGCCTTGAATTGCACGGTGGGCAGCGTGAAAGTCCACCTCTTCCGGGCGATGCGGAAATTACAAAAAGAACTGAAGGGCTTGTATGGCGGCGCGGAGTAGCCGCCGGCGGACGGCCGTGAGTGGCGCGTATTGAGCGGCGGCCGTGAGCGGCGCGTATTGAGCGCCGCGGGGGCGCTACGGGAGGAGTGTGGATTCGATGTTGGGTTGCTTTAGGAACCGGGGCCTGTTGGCCGCCGCGGCGTATGATGAACTCGGCGAAAAGGAGCGGGAGCGGTTGACGCGCCATCTGGCGCGGTGTCCGGCGTGCCGGGCCCGGGCGGACGCCTTCGGCGCGATGCGCGCGCGGATCAACGACGATCCGCCCGCCCTGGAGCGGGATCTGTTGCCTATCCTCCGCCGGCGGATTCAGGCCGAGCGGGAAACGCCCGTGGCCGCGCCGTTGCCCATGGGGCGGGCGGTGTTCTTTGGCGCCTCGGCCGCCGCGGTGGCGATTTGCTTCACCGCCGCCTTTACGGGCGCCCCCGAGTGGAGCGGACTCGTGGCCCAAGGAGGCGGCGAGCGTGACGCCCCGGCGGCGCACGAAGAGGCCCCCTCCATGGCCAGCGTGCTCGCCGAGGCGGAACGATACGTGAACGCCCGGGACTACACGGGGGCCTATCAACTGCTCCAGGAAGCCCTGGACGCCCATGAGGACAGTCCCCTCAACGGGCAGGCCCGGTTGAAGCTCGCCGACCTCGCCTACACCCACCTGCAATGGTATCCCGAAGCCCACGAAGCCTACGAAGATCTCGTCCGCAGCCGCCGGGACATGCTCGAAGACAGCAGCCGCCTTTCCGAGATCGTGGGCCGCTGGAACATGCTCGCGGAGGCCCGCAAGGTCGACTACGCGAGCCTGATGGCCTATCAAGCCGCGCGCAACCGGGCCCGGGGCCGTTTCGAAGCCCTCGAACAAGTCGTCGCCGCCTATCCCGGCACTTACGTGGCGTCGGAGGCCGCCCACACCATGGCGGAGCTTGCCGCCGGAGAGAACCCTAATGTGTCCCGCGTCGAGGCCCTGGAGGCCGCCCGGCAGCGGAGCGCTCATCCCCTGGCGGGCGCGCAGTTCGCCTTGGAGTTGGGCCAGGCCTACCGGGACGAGGCGCGGGACCTGGACAATGCCCGTCTCCATCTTCAGGCCGCCTCGGAATGCCCGGACCAAGTCCTGGCGGAACGGGCCATGGCCGCGCTCGCGCATCTCCCGGATCCGTGAGATCCCGGGCGGCGCGTTTCAGGGCCGGTTGGCGCGTTGCGGCTGTCCTGAAAGTGTGATAACATGTTGATAATTGCAAGTTTTTACGAGATGGAGTGTGAGTGTGGCGAGTCTGAAGGGATTTGAAAAGCAGCTCATCCGGAACGGCGTGGTGGACGAAGACCGCTTGGAGCGCGCCCGGGCCGAGGCGCAAAAGAGCGAGACCTCTCTCTTGGACGCCTTGGTGCAATTGGGGTATGCGTCCGAGGACGATCTATACCGCAGTTTGGCGCAGTTCTGCGAGTTGCAGTACGTGGTTCCCTCCAAGATCGAGATTCCCGACGAGGTTATAAAGAAAGTTCCGTCGCGGTTCGCCACGCATTATAACTTTGTTCCCATCCAAGAGCGGAATGGCACCCTCGTGGTGGCCATTAGCGATCCGCTGAACACCCATTTGCTCGACGATATCCGCCTCATGCTAAAGCAACGGATCGACGCGGTGGTGGCGGCGCCGGCCGAGATCGAGAAGGCGAAGAAGTCCATCTACGGTGTCGGCGCGGAAACCATGGAACGGATCATCAGCGACTCCGAGGCCAGCGGGAACGTGCTGAACCTCGACGCCAAGGTGATGGGCTCCAACCTGAGCGACGACAATGTCGACGCCTCCATCATCAAGTTCGTGAACGAGCTGATCGCCGAAGCCATCGAGACGACGGCCACCGACGTGCACATGGAGCCCTTCGAAGACCAGCTCCGGGTGCGGTTCCGCATCGACGGCGTGCTGCACCAGGTTCCGACGCCGCCCACCATACGCGGATTCCACGCCGCCATCGTATCCCGCATCAAGATCATGGCCAACCTGAACATTGCCGAGAAGCGGCTCCCCCAGGACGGCAAGATCCTGGCGTCGCTGGGCGATGGCCATTTCGACTTGCGCGTCTCCATACTGCCCACGCCCTATGGCGAGACGGTGAACATCCGGATATTGAACCGCAGCTCCATGTTTATGACCTTGGACGAGCTCGGATTCATGCCGGAGGACTTGCGAATATTTAACTCATTCTTGACCCGACCCCATGGCATGATCCTTGTGACAGGCCCCACGGGAAGTGGAAAAACCACTACGCTGTACGCGGCCCTGGCGAAGCTGAACAAGCTCGAACACAAGATCATCACCATCGAGGATCCCATCGAGTATCAGCTCAGCGGCATCTCACAGATGCAGGTGATGCCGCAAATCGGCTTCGACTTCTCCACGGCCCTCCGCTCCATGCTCCGGCACGACCCCGACATCATGCTTGTCGGCGAGATTCGCGACTACGAGACGGCGGAGATGGCCATCCGCTCCAGCCTTACGGGCCACTTGGTCTTCAGCACCCTTCACACCAACGACGCCGCCGGCGCGGTCACGCGGCTCACGGACATGGGGGTAGAGCCTTTCCTTATCGCCAGCACGATGATCGCTTCGGTGGCGCAGCGCTTGGTGCGGCGCATCTGCCCGGATTGCGCGGAGCCTTTCGAGCCGCCGCCCGAACTGCTGCGGGAAATGGACGCGCCCGCCGATGTGATGGAGCACGCCACGTTCCGCAAGGGGCGGGGATGCGACCGCTGCCGCTACACGGGCTACCGGGGCCGCTTGGCCATCTACGAATTGCTGCCTTTCACCGGGCCCATCAAGGACATGACGGTGCGCCGCGCCACGTCGTCGGACATCAAGCGGAAAGCCTATGGCCAAGGCATGAAGACCCTGCGCGACACGGGCTGGCTGCGCGTGTGCTCGGGGCAGACGACCTTCGAGGAAGTGTTGCGGGTGACGGCGGAATCCGATTTGGAAGAGGCCATCGAGACGAGCAATGCCGAAGTATCAGTATGAAGTGAAGCGCGCCCCCGGCAAGGCGACCATGGGCGTGCTTGAGGCCGAAAGCGAGCGGGCCGCCCTGGCGCGGCTTCGGGACATGGGCTATTTCCCCATCTCCATCGCCGAATACACCGGCGAATCAAGCGGCGAGAGTCTGCGGCAAGCCTTCACCCGCATCAAGCTTAAGGACCGCAACGTCTTCTTCCGCCAGTTGGCCAATCTGTATGAATCGGGCATGCCCTTGACCCGGGCCCTGACCACGCTTACGGAACAGACGTCCAACGTGAAAATGGTCGAAATCATCACGCAGTTGCGCGATGACATCCAAAAAGGAGGCTCCCTCGCCGACGCCCTTGAGGAGCATCCTCAGGTCTTTCCGTCGATGGTGACCAACTTGGTCCGGGCCGGCGAGTCCGGCGGCATGCTCGACGAAGTGCTTTGGCGCATCGTCACCTTTGGCGAACAGGAAGAAGAGCTGCGCGGCAAGGCCTGGAGCGCCATGGTCTATCCAGCCTTTCTGATGGTCATGGGCGCCATCGCGGTTTTCATCCTGATTTCCTTTGTTTTTCCGCGGTTTGTAGTGATTTTCGAGGACTTTCACGAGACGTTGCCCTGGCCCACCCGGTTTGTCATGGGATTGTGCGACTTCATGGGGGCCTACTGGTGGGCGGTGCTTCTGGGTTTCGGCTGCTTCGTAGCCGCCCTGTATTCCTTTTGGCGGAGCGAACAAGGCCGCGCGCAGGTGGACCGCATCGCCCTGCGCACGCCCGTCGTCGGCGGCGTGGTGCAGCGCTACGAGATGGCGAAGTTTGCCCGGACCCTAGGCACCTTGATAGATAACGGGGTGCCGATTCTCACATCCATGAAGATCACGGTGGACACGTTGAGCAACACCGCGGTGGCCGGCGAAGTGGCCCGGGTGCAAAACCGCGTGTCCGAAGGCGACAGCATCAGCGAGAGCTTGCACCAATGCAAGCACTTCACGCCCATGGTCGTAAGCATGTTCGCCATTGGCGAGGAGAGCGGACGCCTCGGCGCGGTTACGAAACGCATCGCCGACGCGTACGACATCGAAGTTGACCGGGCCGTTAAGGCCATGGCGTCCTTGCTGGAGCCTATCCTCATCGTCGTGATGGGGATTATTATTGGTTTTTTGGTAATCGCGATGCTCTTGCCCATGCTAACCCTAAGCGCGCAAGTCGTTTAGGGCGGGCAGGGCGCCGGCCCCGCTTGGCTGCGCGGAGCCGGCAACCCCAAACTTGGGAGATGGAGGAGACACCAACTATGCGTGCGAACGGCGGTTTTACCCTGATCGAGCTGATCCTCGTGACCGTGATTCTCGGGATCCTGGCCGGGATGGTGACAGTGAACTACGGCGGCCGCGCCGAGGAAGCGCGGATCTCCCGGGCGCAAGCCGACATCGTCGCCTACGAGAACGCCATCGAGTTGTTCGCCATCGACAACAACGACCGGTACCCGAGCAATCTCAACGACCTGGTGTCGGGCGAGCGCGTGTACTTGCGGGGCGGCGTGAAACGGGACCCCTGGGGCAATGACTATGTCTACCAACACCCCGGTCGGAACAACACCCACAGCTATGACCTGTTCTCCCGAGGGCCCGACGGCGTCGCGGGCACGTCTGATGACATCACCAACTGGGAGAATGACTGAGGTGGCGCCGCGGATCCGCTGGCGCCCGCGCGGCCCGCTTAGGGGAGCGCCCCAGTGATGGATACCCCGCGCCAGCCCTGGAAGGCTCGGAACGGCCGCGCCGGCGAGTGCCGCGGTGATGGAGGCTTCACACTTCTGGAGCTGGTGGTCGTCTGTATCATACTCATGATCATCACGGGCATGACGGTGCCCTTGTACCGCGACTCCGTGGCCAGCATGCGCGCCGATCGCGCCTTGACCAGTTTCGTCTCCGCGCTGAAGTACGCGCAGGAGCGCGCGGTGACGGACGGCGTGGAGGTCCGCATCTTTCTAGACCTGTCCGAGCGCCGCTACTGGCTGGCTTACGAGAATCGAGCCTCGGAGGACGAGCCCGAGTGGGGCGACGAGACCGTGTTTGATCCCCTCCCCGAACGTCTGGGCACGCCCCGGCGCTTTCCCGAGTCGCTTTATGTGTCCAGTGTGCGCGCATCCCAGCGCCGGGGGGACGGCGTGTACTACGTCTCCTTCTACCCAAGCGGCGCGAGCGACGCGGCCGTGATTTACATGCATCACGAAGAACGGCGGCGGCCCATCGAAATTGAACTGCAAGGGCGCATGGGCCGCATAGCCGTGCGGGAGCCTCAATGATGCGGCGACGGAACGGCTACATGCTCGTGGAGACGGTGATGGCCATGGCGATCCTTCTCGCCGGCTCGTTCACCATCCACGCGGCCATGCGTCAGGCGGCCCTGATGCGGGCGGAGGCGCAGGACTACACCCACGCCCGGTTCCTGCTCGAAGAACTCGTGGGGCGCCTGGAGCTGACGCAGGGTCTGGAGCCAGGCGGCAACGCCGGCCAGTTCACGGGGGATTTCGAGCGCTTCCGCTGGCATTACATGGTGAGCCGCTACAGCGTTCCGAGCCCCATCGTCATTCCCGAAGAAGCGCAGATGACGGAGAGCCGCGCCGCCCGCTTCGAGTTGCCGCAGCCGGATCTCGGAAAGATACGCGCCACGGTGAGTTGGGAGCGCATGGGACAGCGGCACAGCGTGACGGTTGAAACGTTGACGCGTTCGGACCGGCTCGCGCCCCGGCCCGGCGAGGGGCGCTGAACGATGCTGACCAACAAGATACGCCGTGGGGCCAGCGCGGGGTTCACCCTGGCCGAGTTGCTCGTTGCGAGCACGCTGGTGGCCATTGTCATGGGCGCCGTCTACACCACTTTTGTCAGCGCCTCCCAGGTTTGGCGCTTCAGTGAAACAAATCTTCACGCCTACCATGGCGCCCGGACCGCCATGGCCGTCATGCGCAACGATCTTCAGAGCGCCATGGCCGGCGCGGGGCATCTCATGGACGGGGACCGGCGCAGCTTGGAGTTCTACGCCGTGGTCCGGCCCATGAACCCGGAGCTGGGCCGCGAACCGCGTATCATGTGGATCCGCTACCGGGTGCGCCGTGGCGTGGGCGGCGACGGCGTGCGCCTCTACCGCGAGGAAGCCGAAGTCCGCGGACAACTGCCCTTGGTGACCAGTGACGATGACGGCGGCGCGATCCGGCGCGGCCGCACGGAAAGCTTCGAACTGACCGACGGCCTCAAGGGCTTCGAGTTTAGGTATTTATGGGTCCGCGATCCCGGGGACCAGATGAGCGCCATGGTCCGGGAAGACCGCCACCCCAAGGGGCGCGGCTTGCCCCAGGGCGTCATGATTTCGATGAAGGTGGACGATCCCGCGAGCGACACGGGCGAAACGTTGTTCAACTCTATCGTCGCCTTGCGCGGCGCCCCGTCGCACCGGTGAAGAAGGAGCGCGAAGGGCCGATGAAGACATCATGGAATACGCCAAGCGGGCCGGGGGCGTCCCGGGGCTTCGTGCTTGTGAGCGTGATGTGGGTGCTGGCCTTGCTGACGGTGATGACCATCGGCTTCGGGCACCGGGCCGTCTTGGAGCGGCGTGTCGCGGCCTTTCACGTGGACCGCTTGCAAGCCCAGTATATGGCGCGCGGCGCGGCGGAGCGGGGCGTGGTGGAGCTGCGGAACAAGGGCGCGATGGACCGGATTCGCGGCACGTCCGGGCGGACCAGCTTTGATCAAAGCTGGCACAATCCGCCGGATTTGCTCCACGATGAACGGGCCTTCAGCCTTGGCGGCGAGGTGGAGACGGCCGACGAGATTTGCACCTTCTATATCCGCGACGAGGAAGGCCGGATCTCCGTGAATCACGCGCCGCGCGAAGTATTGGAAAACGTGCCCGGCTTCAGCTTCCGCACCGTGGGCGCCATCATGTTCCGCCGAGAGTCAACCGGCCGGAACACCATGGCGTTTTCGTCTATCGAGGAGGTCCGCAATCTTCCAGGACTGGACGAGCAACTCTGGGAAGGGACGCGGGACCAAGCCGGCCTCAGGGACATCCTCACGGTGTGGGGAAGCGATGGCCGTATCAACATCAACACGGCGCCCCGGGAAGTCCTTGAGTGCATACCCGACCTCCGGCCTTCGGAGATCGACGAGATCGTGTCGATTACGGGGGCGGACATCCGGAATCCGGGCGCTTCGGCGCGGGATGTTTTCCGGGGGGTCGACGGGATAATGGAGTACATGGAGATAAGCGCGGAGCGGATGGCGAGCATCCGGAACTATTTGAAGGTGGACTCGTCATTCTTCACCGTCCGCGGCGTCGCCACCCAACGGCAAGGCGCCATTCAGGCCGCCGCCATCGCGGCGGTGCAGACGGGCGGCTCCGGCGCGGCCATACTCGATTGGCGGGAGGATAGCGGTGCCTGGTAGCCGGAACACATACACGGTTTTGCAGTTCGACGAACACGTCATCACCGCCTTGCGGTGCCGGCGCGGCGTTCAAGGCGTCGAGGTCCTCGGCTACGCTGTTGAGCGGGGTGAATGGAAGGCGTCCGAGGCGTCCCTGGGCGCGGCGTTGAAGGCCTTCGCCGAACAGTACGCTCTGGACGAAAGCGACGTCTACACCATCCTGCCGCGCCACGAAATGACCACGCGGGTGGTGACGTTGCCGTCCCAGGACGAAGACGAAGTTAAGCGCATGGTGCGGCTCAGCGCGGAGGAGTACGTTCCCTACCGTGTTGAGGAGTTGGTCATCGACTCCGCCATCTTGAACGCTTTGCCCGATGGCCAATCCCAAGTGCTGGTCGTGCTGGCCCACAAGGATGTGGTGGAAAACCATGTCCAGTTCTTGCGCCAAGCGGGCATTCAACCCGCGAAGGTCTTGGCGAGCACGGCCTGTCTCGCCTCGGCCGTGCTGGCCGCCCCGCCAAAGGAGCACGCGCGTTACGCCGTGGTGAATCTCGCCTCCGCAGGCCTGGAAGTGCTGGTGGTGAATAACGGACGCCTCGACTTCGGCCGGGGCGTGGCCACGGTCCAGGACTGGACCATGACGGGGCCCAACGCCGGGCATGTAGGCGAGGAACTGATCATCGAGGTGCGCGGCTCCTTGGCCGCGTACAAGCGCGACTCCGAGGACGGCGAGGGCGTCGAGGCCATCTATCTGTGCTCGGACTGGGCGGATGTGACGGCGGCCTGCGCCAAGATCGAGGAGTCGTTGACGTATCCCTGCGCGCCGGCCAGTTTCGCGCAAGCCTTGGTGAAAAAGGGCGGGGAACACCTCGAATGCCTTCCCTTGGTGAGCATCGGCGCCGCGCTGGCCGCGCAAGGCCGCGCCGCGGTGACCATGGAGCTGATCCCCGAGTCCCTGCGCAACGCCAGGGCGCGCCAAGGCCTTCAGCGCAATCTGGTCCGCTACGGCGGTCTGGCGGCGGCGGTGTTGATCGCCTTGAGCGGCGTGTATTCTCAGCAGATCCTCATGCGGAGCGCCTACATCAACGAGTTGCGTGAGGAAGTGGACGCCATCCGCCCCGTCGCCGAGAACGTCATCGAAAAACAGCGTCAGCTTGGCATCCTACAGCGGCAGGTG
>SLHB01000265.1 GCA_007136375.1 Candidatus Hydrogenedentota bacterium | reverse complement strand
TGAGCCAAGAATCGACGGGGCGGAAGTTCTTGAAGGCGGCGGGCGGCGCCGCGGGCGTTGCCGTTGCCGCCGGGCATGCCCCCTTCTCCTACGCGGCGAACAACAGGGTCCGCGTGGGCTGCATCGGTACCGGCGGACAGGGCAGTTTCCATCTGCGGGGCGGGTTGAGCCTGGTGGAAGAGCTTGACGTCGTCGCCGTGTGCGACGTGTACAAGGCCCATCTGCGGCGCGGCCAGGCGGCAGCGGGCGGGAACGTCCAGGCTTTCGTGGACTATCGGGAGATGCTCGACCAAGTCGAACTCGACGCGGTGGTCATTTCCACGCCGCAGCACAACCACTATCCCATCGTGATGGACGCCCTCGACGCCGGCAAGTATGTCTTTTGCGAGAAGACCCTCACCTACGACATCGAAGAAGCCCGTAACATCGTGACGAAATGCCACGAAACGGGCCTCTTCTGTCAGGTGGGTCATCAGCGCCGGCACAATCCCGAATACAACCGGGCGGTGTGGCTGACCCGCGAGCAGAACGCCATCGGGCGTATCCATCACATGACGGCGCAATGGCATCGGAACAACCACTGGCGCCGGACGATACCGAACATCGAATTGGACGAGGAAGAGCGGCGCCACATCGACGACCTGGAGCGCCATCTCAACTGGCGCCTCTACCGGGAATTCTCCGGCGGGCTCATGTGCGAATTCGGCGCGCACCAACTCGACATCTTCGCCTGGTTCCTCGGCGCCATGCCAAGCAAGGTGTACGGCTATGGCGGCCTGGACTATTGGCGGGACGGCCGGGATGTTCAGGATAACGTAGCGACCGTCTGGCAGTTTGACATGCGTCCAGAGCATGACGGCTTCACGGCCATCGAGCCACGGACGCCTTTGCAGGACGAGTCCAGCCTCAACACGCCCTACCAGGTGCGCGCGACGTATACGGCCATTGACGCCAACGCGCAACGGGGCGCCAACGAGTTCATCCAAGGCGACTGGGGCGCTATTTTCCTCTCCGAATCCGAGGGTGAGGATTCTTACGTTCAGCGCGAGCGCGCCACGAGCGGCCAGACCGCGGCGCTTGCCGAGGCGCTCACCGGACCGCCCGCCACCGGGGATGACATTCCCTTTGGTATGCCCATGCTGGAAGGGCGGCTGCCCATCGAGGCCGCGACCACGAAGAGCGCCAATGAGTTGCAGTTCCAGGCCTTGGCCGATTGCATCCGCGGGGGCGGCCATCCCCAGAACAACGAGATGGTCGGTCTGATGGCGACGATCATGAGCCTTTGCGGCATGGAAGCCTGCCGCGAGAACAAGGAAGTCGAGATCGACCCCGCGTGGTGCGCCTTCGACTTCCCGACGCCCGATCCCTTCGCCTATGAGTACTGGCCCCCGCCCGACGATCAGGACGCGGAGTTCTAGCGCGCGCTGGCGCGGGAGTGAAGGCCGCCTCTCCGGGATGCCTAGTCGATGGGCGTTAGCCGGCCGGGCTCGCCGCGTTCGGCTGGGGTGAACGGCGGACCCCAGGCGAAGCGGAAGATGAAGAAGCGGTTGGAGCCCGTTCCAGAACACGGAATGAAGGCTTCGGGCTGGCCGTCGCCATGGAGATCGTACAGGATGATGCGGTCGTCCATGGGGTGGTGATAGTCGATGTACTTGAGGACGTTCGGCCGGAAGGCGCCGCCCGTGAACTCGTAGAAGAGAAAGGCCCCCTGGCCGTCGCCCGTTACGGGAGCAAATATGCCGTCCCGCTCGCCGCCGAAACGCGCCGTCTTGATGTTCCAGACCCGGTCCGGCTGGATCCCGTTCACCTCTTCCGGCAAGGGGATGTCGTGGCGCTCCCAGCCGTCCCCGAAGCTGTACCACGTCACGTGTCTCGTATCGAATCCGCCCACCACGAGATCCTTCCCATGCCCGCCGCCGGACAGATCGCCGAAGTCGATGTGCAGGGGATGCGCCAACGTTTCATCGACGGTGTGGCGGGTCCAGGGCGCGGTCACATCGTCCTCCGGCGGTTCCAGCCAGAAGACGCCGGGACGCGCGCCGGGGTTGCGCCCCGGGATGTTGCGGGCCGTGTAGGCGATGTCCGTCGCCGCGCCGTTTCCGTTGAGGTCCTTCCGCGCGGGCGCCAGCCACCACGCGCTCTCATGCTGGGCCATGACGTGCTCTTCCCAGTGGTCCGGGTTGAGGACATCGCCGCCCGTGAACCGGAGCCAGTGGACGCCCCCGCGGTCTTCCGCGTCGCCCTCCCACGTGTAGATGAGATCCGGCGTTCCGTCGCCATCCACATCTGCCACGAGCGAGGCTTGCACGTACGGGCGGTCCGCCGCGAGGACCGCTGTCTCCCACGGGCCCGTGAGATCGCCGCCATGCTTGTGAATCAACACCGCGCCGCCCGGCTGGTTGAGCGAAACGGCCTCAAGCTGACCGTCGCCGTTAAAATCGGCGAGATCGTTCCCTTCGATTTCCCGGGGGTGGTCCTCCGTGTGGATGCCGTGCCGCGTCCAGGTCTCCGGATCGCCGCCTTGGGCGTACCAGAAGGTTTCGCCGTCGTCTCCGTTGGACGTGAGAATGTCCATCCGCCCGTTTCCGGTGATGTCCCCCAAGGCCACGCCGTCGCAATC
>SLHB01000341.1 GCA_007136375.1 Candidatus Hydrogenedentota bacterium | reverse complement strand
TCGAAGACGGGCGGCATCAGATTCTGTCCGAGGACGCCGGCCACGCGTTGGCCGATGCGCGCCTCGAAGCCCGAAAGATCCGCCACCGCGAGCGGGCCCTCTTCAGAACCGCCCCCGGCTTCGGCGCGCGCGGACGGAACTATCGTGACGTTTCCGCTTTCTCCTGGAATCTCCTGCCGCTCCAGGCGCAGGTACCGCGCCACGCCCGGATCCACAACGCTCATGGGAGAGGCGGTGTCGAGTATGAAAGGATAGGGGCCAGTACCATTCAGCGTCACGGGCACAAGGACAACGTCGCGCACCCGGGAGGCTTCCGACGGCGCCGCCACCGCCGAACCGGCGAGGAGGGCGCACGAGCAGGCCACAAGGGCCTTGGTAAACCAGCGCATTGGAAGTGCCGTCATGGCTCCAGCGGCGAAAAGGCCGCTTGTGTGGGAACGCCGCAAAGCGCGGCGTCCCTGGTGTGCCGCGGACGTCCGGCAAGAAAGGCCGCGCCCACGTATTGCGACTCCTCGTCGGCGCCGCCAGGACATAGGCGCCCCAACGGCGGGCAAGTCCCAAGCCTCTATTGTGCCCGAAACCACAACCTGTTGCAACTGGTTTCTTTGGCGAAACCACAGATTGTGTTGCCGCCGCCACGCGCCCCATCATAGCCGGGCGCCCCGGCGCGTCTGGCCCACGGACGGCGCCGCCCGGCCAGACTCAACCCCTGGGCGATTGCTGCCGATAGGGAATTAAGGGGCAGGAAAACTATTGACACTGTCGCATTTTTCCAGCATAATCGTGCGGTAAATTGCCCATCGGCGGAACACTCCGCCATTTCAGGGGTACAACCGCGCCGTTTCGCCGCGTCGTTGTTATTGAAGAGGGGTGCGCACACCATGAAGGATATGGGGAAACCGCTCCTGCCGGCCGCCGTGTTGACCGTGGCCATGCTGCTGACGGGATGTCCAGAGATTACCGGCGTCGTGTTCTTCCGCGACGACGGCCTGGAGTTGTCCGTGCGCCGGGCGTTGCACAAGCCCTTGGGGCTCGTGACGAAAGCCGATCTGCTCCGGCTGGAAAGCTTGGACGCCCGGGATGTGGGCATTCGCGACCTGACCGGACTCGAACACGCCGTCAATATGAGCGAGCTCAATCTGGCCGGAAACCGAATATCCAGTATTAAGATCCTTGCGAATCTCACCGAGCTGGAAGTGCTGAATCTGGATAGCAACGAAGTCTCCGATCTAACGCCTCTGGCCGGCCTTCTCAATCTCCGTTCCCTTTCCCTGTTCGACAATCCCGTGGCGGACATCCAGCCGTTGGTGACCAACGCGCTGAACGGAGGCCTCGGTTTCGGCGACAGCGTCGTCCTCGATATCCGGACGCTGAGCAACCGGGCATTGGAAACGGACATTCCCATCCTCGAAAAGGAAGAAGTGAACGTAGTCCTGGTGGAGCCGCAAAGTTAGCGGGCGGGACACCGGCCACGGAGGGGTTGCACACATGGCGCATGGGGCGATAGACCGAATCCGGGACGGGTTAAAGCCCGGACTCCTACGCTGGCCAGCCTTGCTGACGGGCCTGTGCGCGCTCGCGCTGGCGGGCTGTCCTGAACCGGGGCCGCTCCAACTCCAAACCAGCCCCGCGGCTGTGAACTTCGGGGAAAACAGCGCCGAGCAAAGCTTCACCATTCGCAACACCGGCGGTGGAGCCCTTTCCTGGACCGTTGCGGCGGACGCCCCTTGGCTCTCCGTGGATCCGGCCGCGGGCGAGACGACCCAGGCGCGGACTAGCCGGGTGCGGCTCACCGTGGACCGCGAGGGCCTCGACCCCGGAACCTACCAAAGCCACGCGACGGTTGACTCGTCCGCGGGCGCCAAGACCATTCCCGTGGCCATGACCGTGCCGGGCACGCCGGTCCTCGAAGTGGATCCGGCCTCCGTTAGCCTAATGGGCGCAGAGACGGAAGGCGTCATCACCATCGCGAACAGCGGCGACGGCAATCTGAGCTGGAGCCTGTCCGTCCACGATGCGGAAGGCGCGCCCAACCCGCTTCTCGACGCGCTCGAAATCACGCCCACGGGCGGCGTCGTGCGCCCAGACGAGACCGAGGAAGTGGGCGTTCGGGTCGGCCGCGACAATCTGGACCCGGGCGTATACTCGGCGGACCTGCGGATCACGTCGAACGGCGGAGACGCGGACATCGCCCTCACGGTGGGCGTGGCCGTGGGCCCCGAGATGGCCGTTGAACCCAGCACGCTGGACTTCGGCCGCACCCGCTCCGAGATGACCTTCGAGGTGTTCAACACCGGCGAGTCCAACAGCGTGCTGGAGTTCGCCCTCGCGACGGATCGTCCTGACCTCATCTACATGACGCCGGAGTCCGGCGAGAGCATCGGGACGCACGGCTCGGAGTACGACGCCGTCCCCATTACCGTCACGCTGAACCGCGCGGCCTTCGCCAGCGCCGTGGAAAGCGGAACCATCACGGTGTCCGCGCCCGGCCTGGAGGACAAGACTGTCACCGTCATGGCCGAGGCCGCGCCCCTTGGCTTCGAGGGCGCCATGAACCGCGCCCGCCCGCCGTACCTCATGCGCTTTGTGTTCCTCCTCCGCGATGGGACCGGCCAGGCCATCGACGCCACGGACCCGGACATCTTCGAGGAGTTGGAAACGGCCTTCACGATCTTCGAGGACGGCGAGCGCCTGGACCTGGACGAGACCAATTTCTTCGTCACGTCCGGACATCATCTCAAGCACAACATCGCCTTGGTGTTGGACTACACCGGAAGCATGTTCGAAGCGGGCCCCGGCGGCGGTCAGGCCATCGAAGAGATGGAGATGGCCTTCCTGGGGTTCATCGACGCCATGCCGGATCCGTTCCGCAGCGCCATCATGGGCTATTACGACCGGCAGCAGCCGACGCGCTTAATCCACGGCTTCTCCACGGACCGGCAGAGTCTGGGCGACGCCCTCGGCGCTTTTCAGCCGCCGCTGGGCGCCCACGGCGCGTCCGACATCTACGACGCCCTTATCGAAGCCTGCGAACGCCTCGCCGCCGAGGACGAGGGCGTGCTTCCCTTTGACGACACCGACGTGCGCGCGGTCATCTTCGTGACTGACGGCCGTGACACGTCTTCGGTGGCGGACGCCAGCCAGGTCATTGACACGGCCCGCGATCTCCGCGTGCGGCTCTATCCCATCGCCTTCGGCGACGACGTCCGCGCCGGCGCGCTCATCAACATGGCGGAGGAGACGGGCGGCCATTTCTACCGCGCCCATGACGCCGCGGATCTGCGCCGCCTCTTGGAACACGACCCCAGTCGTGGGCCCGGCGCGCCGGGACGTATCGCGTCAGACTTTCTGCGGCAAATCGTGTTGACCTATGTGACATTGTTCCAGGAAGGTTCCTCGACGTACCGAATCGAAGGCCAATTCCGGGAATTGGAAGGCCATTTCGAGGAAGACGCCGTGTTCACGCCCGGCGGCGATGTGCGCGCGGGCCAGCTCGCCCTGCGCACCGGCGGCATCGAGGACAACGGCCGGGCCGAGGTGTATGTCCGCACGGAGTATGTCCCTCGCGGCGTATCCCAACTCCGTTTCCGCTTCATCACGGATGAGCCCTTCACGCTTGAGCCCGTGGAAGACGGCCTGATACCGGATTGGACGATCATCGACGAAGGGGCCGGCGTCTACACGCTCCTCACCACGGACGACGATTACGTCCCCTACGGCGCCTTCGGCGATCTGCTCCGCCTCACCTTTGAAGACCTGGATCCCAGCGCCGCTTACGCGTTGGGGTTCCGCGTGGATAACCGCATTTACCTGGACCCGCCGTTCACCCGGTTCTTCCAGTATCCGGAAGGCATTGTGCTCGAAGATGGGCCGGCCCATGAGTCCGTTGTCCCCTTGATGGTGGAGGACGGCTTCGACCCCGACGAGCCAGGCGTGTTCGACGGTTTTGACGACTAACTTGCTTCACCCGCGCGCCGCCGTGGCGTTGCGGGCGCCGAGGGGCGCCGCGTCCGTCATCGCTTCCGCAAGCAGGAGAACCGCTATGCCATCCTTGCCCTTCCGCCTTGCGGCCCTGAGTCTAGCCGCCGCGGCCTTTGCGTTGACCGGTTGCCCGGCAGGTCCCGAGGTGCGCGTACACCCGGCCGCCTTCAACTTCGGCGCGAATAAGACTTCCGATACGGCTACGATCTCATCCACGAGCGGCCACGCGGCGGACTGGACCATCGAGAACGGCCCGGACTGGCTTGCCCTCTCGCCGGAGAGCGGGCGGACAGCCCCCGGGGCGCCCTCGAGGGTCACGCTGACCGTGGACCGGAGCGGCTTGGAACCCGGAAGCCACAACGGCGGCTTCGACATTGTTACGGAACAGCGCGCGCAACGCGTCGCGGTCACTCTTTTCGTATCGGACGACCCGCCCGACGCGCCCGGAGCATTCTCCGTGGCGCCCGCGAGCCTCGATTTCGGGGTGGACAACACGGCGGAGAGCCTGTCAATCCGCGGGCCCGCCGGCGAACCCATCGCCTGGTCCGCGGAACCTTCGGAGCCGTGGCTGAGCATCACGCCCGCCGAAGGCGAAACCGGGGATGAACCCACGGAAGCCCTCGCTGAGGTGGATCGCGACATGCTTGATCCCGGCGTCCACGAAGCGGTAATCGCCTTCGCACACAACGGCGAAGTCCTCGAAGTCCCCGTCCGCGCCGAGGCAGAGGGCCCGGCCCCCATCCTGAGCGTCGCTCCGGAGGCGTTGGATCTCGGCGCCCGCGGCCGTGAAGCCAACCTCACCGTTCGCAACACCGGCACGGGCGTCTTGGAGTGGGAAGCAGCCACGGACGTGGATTGGCTCTCCGTCAACCCGCAAGCGGGGACCGCGGGCGCCAGCGGCCTGCGCATTACCGTCCGGGGCGATCGGGACGGTCTCGACGCCGGAAGCCATGAGGGTGTGGTGACCGTTTCCTCCAATGGCGGCTCCGCCACGATCCCCGTGAGCATGGAGGTGGAAGAACCCTCCCTCGAAGTGAACCCCGAAGAAGCGCGCTTCGGCCCTCACGCCACACGCAAGCTCATCACCGTGGCCAATCCCGGCGCGGGCTCCGTGAACTGGAGCATCCCCACCGGCGCGTTTCCCGACTGGCTGTCCGCCGAGCCCACGAGCGGCAGCGTCGGCACGGAGCAAGACGGCGTGCTGCTGACGGTGGATCGCGGCGATCTGGAGCCCGGAGAATACACCCACGATCTTACAGTCGAGTCCGGCGCCGGCGACGCCGCCGTGAGCGTCCGCATGACCGTCGCCGTGACGCCCGTGCTCACGGTGGAAGCCGGCGCCGCGAACGCGTCCGGCTTGCCCTTGGCCGCCTTTGGCGCTGATCGGAACGAGGCCACCATCACGATCCGCAACACCGGCACGGGCCAGCTCGATTGGTCCATCCCCTCCGGCGAATTTCCGAGCTGGCTGAGCGCGAGCCCCGTGGCGGGATCCCAAGGAGAATCCACTCAGACGGTCACCTTTATCGTTGATCGGACTGGCTTGGACGCTGGCGGGTACAGCCACGTCTTCGAGATCACGTCCAACGGCGGCGCCCAGGCCGTGGAGGCCGCCATGCAGGTCCCTGTCCGGCCCGTCATCAGCACGGACCCGGCCCGCCTTGAGTTCGGGTTGGACGGCCATTCCGAGGCTTTGCTAGTGTTCAATAGCGGCGACCCGGGCAGTCTGCTCCGGTTCCGCGTCGACAGCGATCGGCCCTGGCTGTTCTTCAATCCCCGGGGCGGCATCAGCCAAGGCGTGGACAGCGACATGGATCAGATGGACTTCCGGCGCGTCAACGTCGCCATCGATCGCGGGAACCTGGAGGAAACCGGGCCGAGCGGCAACCTCACCATCCGCGCCGTCGACGGAAGCGGCGAACCCGTGCCCGGCGTCGACCCGAAGGCCGTACCCGTGAGCGTCGAGATCGCGCCGCTCCGCTTCGCGCTGGCGCCCGCTCGCCTGCGCAGCCCCGGCTTGGCCCGCTTTACGACGCTCATGCGCGATTTCCGCGACGAGGTCATTCACGCGGACGCCGCGGACCTGGATCCCGCCGCCTTTGACGTTTTGGAGGACGACGCGTTCGTGGACTGGGATGAAACAAACCTCTTCCTGTCGAAGGACGTGCGCGGCAACCTCATCGTACTCTTGGACTACAGCGGCAGCGCCGCCGCGGCCGCGGAAGCCATCGAATATCCCGGCGACGACCCGCTCCAGGCGATGTACGAAGACACGGTCATCCCCTTCCTTCACGCCGTCCCGGACAACTTCGCCGTGGGCCTCATGGAGTTCCACGAACAGGACGGGGCCAACTGGCTCCACGGGTTTACCCAAGACCGGGACGCCCTAGCCGACGCCTTGCGGAACGCCAATGTGGAGGACCGGGGCGCGTCGGCGATACTGCCGGCCTTGGAGCAAGCCGCCGTGGAGTTGCAAAACGCGGACCGCCCCTTCCTCAGCTTCGATAATGCGGACGTCCGCGCTATCGCCCTCGTGTCCGACGGACGCCGCACCACGCCGCCCGGCGATCTATCCCAAACGGAAGATCTGTTCGAAGCGCTGCGGACCCAGTTGTTCTCCGTCGGCTGGGGCATGGACGTGGACAATGAAATGCTCGCGACTTTGGCGAGCGAATCCGGCGGGCAACACTATCCAACCCTCGCCACGGCGGAAGGGCTGCCCCAAGTTCCCGAGCTGGAGCGGCGGCTCGAAGGGATCGCCTCCGATCTGGGCGGCTTCATGACCCTGGCGTACGCCTCGCTGAACCAAGAGGACGGCGTCGAAACCCGGGTGGAGGCCGTGTTCGACGCGCCCCACGATCCGGCCCAGGGCGAGATCCAAGGGTTCTTTGAGCAGCAAATCGAGTTTGCCGCGGTCACCGGCGATGTCCGCATGGGACAGATCCACATGCGCGCAAGCGGCGACGGATCCGCCGTGGTCATTGGGGCCGACTTCATCCCCCGGGGCGTCCGCGGCTTCCGCTTCGTCCTGGATCCGCCCGGCGCCTTCGTCGCCTCCCGCGTCAGCCCGGACAACGGCGGCTTGGTCTCCGATTGGCTCCTAGAGCAGACCGGCAACGAGATCCTTCTCACCGCCCCTGATGACGGAGACGCCTTGCCCTACGGCGCCTTCGGCGGCCTCGTCCGCGTCCAGTTCCAGAACAGCCCCAGCCTGCCCTATGTCCTCGGCCTCGAAGTGGACAACGCCCGCTACGCAGGCCAGGCTGAGCCGAAGTACTTCATCCATCCCCAGAACATCGAGGTCGTTGACCCCGGCAGCCTCGCGCCCAGCTTCCCCACGCCCGCCGTGGAGCCCAGCCACATCGATTTCGGCGCCGGCCTGGATAGCGCCACGGTGACTGTGCGGAACATTGGCGGCGCGCTCTCCGCGCCTCCCGCCCCTGTCGCCGCCGCGCTCAACTGGGAGGCGGCGCCCCCCGGCTTCGTCGACGTCGAGCCGGCCGAGGGCGTCGTCGACGTCACCCTCGGCGAAGACACGCTCACTCTCACCGTGGACCGGACCCTCGCGCCGGGCGTCTACAGCGGCGAGCTCGCGATTCTCTACAACGTGGGCATCCCCGGCGCGGCCGGCGTGGCGACCGTGACCCTCGAAGCGATCATCGAAGAAGAGGAGGAGCCGGACAACGGCGGCGACGGAAACGGCGACAACAACGGCTGAGGAAGCCGGCCAGCACGCAACGCCCGAATGCCCACACTGATCACACGAGGGTTCTGGATTCCCGCTTGCGGGGCCTTCAAGAACGCAGCGCACCCCCCGCCATCTCCGCAAGGGGACTTCCCCGCCGAATGACCGACGGAACCCCAGAGGCGCGCGGTCGGCGACGTTTACTTCTTATCTTGGCTCCGGAAGACGCTGTCAGCCTCGATTTGACCCCAGGCGATGGCCTCCTTGGCGCTCTTCGGCTCGGGCTGTTCCGAGGCGGGCGTGGGCGCTTCCGCGCCGCGCTTGAGGTAAAGGGTCTGGGTGGGGTAGGCGAACTCCACGCCGAGGCGTTCCGCGAGGCGCATGACGTCCAGGAAGAACCGGTGCCGCTCCCGCAGTTCCGCGCTCCAGTTGGGCACGGCGTGGAAGATGTAGACCATGATGTTGAGCGAGGCGTCTCCGAAGCCGCTGAAATGCACCTCGAAGAAGTCCTTGCGCGTGTAAGGGTGGAGGCGGACGAGCTCGCGGATGCCTTCGCAGAAGGCTTCGATCTTCTCGGGCGGCGTGCCATAGGTCAAGGCGAGGGTGGCGAAGGTCCGCCGGTATTCACGGGCGCCGAAATTGTCGATGGTCGCCGTGATCATGTCGGCGTTTGGCACTGTGATGAGGGAGTTATCGAAGGCCCGGATGCGCGTGCTGCGCATGCCCACGGTCTCTACAACGCCTTCGATCTCCTCAATCTTGATCCAGTCGCCGATCTTAAAGGGCCGGTCCAGCAGCACGGTCAGGGAGCCGAAGATGTTGGACACGGTGGACTGTGCGGCAAGGGCGAGGGCCAAGCCGCCTAACCCGAGACCGGCGAGCACGCTCGTCAAGGTCAGGTTGAGGATGTCGGAGACGACGATCAGGCCATAGGCGATCACGAACACCTTGAGGCTGCGGGTGATCAGGGGCGCGAGGAGATCGTCGAAACGCGTGTTGCTCTGCTGCGCCCGCTCGATGATATAGCTTCCGACGATATCGATGAGGCGGTAGAGGGCCCAGATTACCGCGATGGCCGTGACGATCTGGGCGGCATTCTGCAGGATCGCCAGAGTCTCGTCGGGCAGGCCAAGCACGCGCAGGCCGATGAGCCACGCCCAGGCCATGATGGCGATACGGACGGGCCGGAAGAATTGGTGTTCTAACTTTTCCGCCAAGTCGAGCTTGGCGCGCTTGAACCAACCCCGCAGAATGATGGCCGCCAGCCACGTGATGGCCCGGCTGACGCCCATTCCCAGCATGATGACCCCGAACAGGCCCAGCCACTGCCAGTTCTCCAGGCCCAGTCCCGGCCAAGGCCAGCGATCCGCGAAGGGGGGCTGTTGCAAAAGGAAGGGCACGTACTGCGCCACCCAGGCCCGCACCCGTAGCGAGATGAGCATGGGCGGGTGGTAGTCCTCCATGAGGATGGGCAGATCCGACACGCGGCCGTGAAGCTCGCGGACGTGCTCTAGAGTGGCCCGGCTGAACCGCCACTCCTCCGTATCGGTTGTTCGCGAGATGAATATGGAGCCGAAGTCGCGGGGGTCGTCGGGCAACTGAAGCTGGTGCTCATAGGGCGGCCCGTCCGTATAGTTGGGGATCTCCTGAGGCACGATGTCGCCGAATCGCGCCAACACGTCCATGAGCAGGTTCGCCGCCTCCGGACCGTTGACGTGAGGCAGCCCGGTAAGGTTCAGCGTCTTCAGCGCCTGAGCCTGGCCGCCGTTGTGCCAGTCCGCCATGCCCGACAAGAAGGTCTGCATGGTGGCCCGGGGCGAGCGCAGATCAGGATCCGGCCCAACGGGCTCGGCGGGCGTCGCCGGGGCGGGCGTGGTTGGAGCGGGCGCGCCTGGCGGCCCTGGCGCGGGCGCTGTGGGCGGATCGGTGGGGGCTGGCGGATCGGCCGGGGGCGATGGGGGCGCGGGCGTGTTGTCGACGAGTTCGGCGTGGTATTGGGGGATGCGCTCGACCGCGGCGCTGTTGAAGCGGAAGAGCCCGTCCTCGTAGCGGTGAATACGAAACTCGACGCCCTCCCGTAGCGTCCAGTTGTATCCATCAAGCTCGGGATCGTTTGGGATCGCCTGGAGATCCACGGTCATGGCGTCCATGATCTCGAAGAGCTGCCGCGCCCGGGCGGCGCCGATCCCGGCGCGCTGCCCGTCCTCGAAATGGAGGCAGTTCATGGCGTCGCTGATGCGTTCCGGCTCATCCGGAACGTCGTTCATCGCCTCTAGGAACGTGCGGACCGTGCCCCGGGGGTGGGTCTGGTTGACCGCGCCGGGCTGGACTGGAGCCGGAGGAGGAGCGGCGGCCGCTGGCTCCGCCACGCCGCTCCCGGCCTCGTTGGTTTCCGCCGCGGCCGCGCCAGCCGCGAGTATGACGGCGGCCAACAGCGCGCTCCAAGCGAGACGCTTCCACGAAACGCGGGGGTGAGCAAAACACGAAGAATTAGACGAAAAGAAGGGCAGGGTGTTGGCGTTCATGCTCCGGATTCCGGCGGGTGGAAGGAAAATTGATGACAGCTCTTCGCCGAATTGTACGGAATAGGCCTTGGTTTCCGCAAACGCGTCCCACACCTCCAAATCGCCGGATGAGCTTGGCTGGACATCGCTGTCCAGTCTCATATTCGCGCCGAGGAAGAAACAGTGGCCTTCACCCATCGGGTGAACGGACATGGTCCGCATCTTTCCGGCACACAAGGGCCGCCGCTCCGGCAACGGCGTTCTTATCTGGCGATTGAGGCAC
>SLHB01000408.1 GCA_007136375.1 Candidatus Hydrogenedentota bacterium | reverse complement strand
GGATACTACAACGAGGCCTGGGAAACAAAGCTCTTGAGCGCCCTCCAACTTTCATGACGCAGGCCCGGAGGGATTCGGATTGTTGACATTAGCGGGCACGATTGCTAGAGTCTGATTTCTCCACCCTGTCCGTGGCCGCGGCCGGCGCTCGCCGCGGCGTCTTCGCGCATTCTGAAACCCGGCGCCGCTGTATCCCCCGATCTTCCTGGAGACGGCGGCGCGGACTTAGGGCCGTCCCCCTAAAGAGGCATGGGGCATCTTCATGCAAACGCAGCTTGTTCAGTGTCTTGGCGATATGATACGCCGCCAGAATCTTTCGCGGGAACAGGCCGCGGCGGCGATGCAAATGCTGATGGAGGGGGAAGCGACGCCGGCGCAGATGGCGGCCTTCCTGGTGGCCCTGCACATGAAGGGCGAAACGGTGGAAGAGATCACCGGCCTCGCCGAGACGATGCGCGCCTTCGCCACGCCGATCCAGACATCGCGGACGCCGTTGGTGGACACCTGCGGCACCGGTGGAGACCACGCGAACACCTTCAACATCAGCACGGCGGCGGCCTTCGTGGTCGCCGGGGCCGGCTTGGCCGTGGCGAAGCACGGCAACCGGAGCGCGAGCAGCCAGTGCGGCAGCGCGGACGTGTTGGAGGCGCTGGGCGTCAACATCGAGGCGACGCCCGAGACGGTGGGCCGCTGCATTGACGAGACGGGCCTGGGCTTTCTGTTCGCCCGGAATTTCCATGGCGCGATGAAGCATGTGGCGCCCGTCCGCGCGCAATTGAAGACGCGCACGGTGTTCAACATCCTCGGGCCGCTCACGAACCCGGCGCGCGCCACGCGTCAGATCATGGGCGTGTTCGACCGGGCGTTGGTGGAGCCGCTGGCCCAGGTGTTGTTGAATCTCGGCGCCGAGCGCGCCTTCGTCGTAGCGGGCTCCGATGGCCTTGACGAATTCACGCTGGCGGGCCCGACCTTCGTCGCGGAAGCCGTGGGCGGTTCCGTGCAATCCTACGAGATCACGCCGGAACAGCTTGGATTAAAACCCGCGGACCGGGACGCGGTGCAAGGCGGAACCGCCGAGACGAACGCCCGCATTCTCCGGGAAGTGCTGGAAGGCAAGGCGGGACCGCACCGGGACATCGTGTTGATGAACGCCGCGTGCGGCGTCCTCGCGGGCCGGGAAGGCGGCGGGATGGCCGAGGCGCTGGAAGAGGCCAAAACCTCCATAGACTCGGGCGCGGCCCGGCAAAAGCTTGAGGATTTGATAGCATTTACCAATGATTCTCGATGATATTTGCGCGCACAAGCGAATCGAAGTGGACCGCCAGAAGGAGCGGGTTCCCCAAGGGGACCTTGAGGAGCGCATCGCCAACATCTGGCCCGCCCGCCCTTTCCGGGACGCCCTCCGCAAGGAAGGCGTCAGCCTCATCGCCGAGGTGAAACGGGCCTCGCCGGTCAAGGGCGATCTGTTGCGGGACATGGACGCCGTGGACGTGGGCGTGCTCTACGAGCAGGCGGGCGCCAGGGCGATTTCCGTGTTGACGGACGAGGAGTACTTCAAGGGGTCGCTGGAAGATCTGTCCAATGTGCGGCAGGCGGTGAACATCCCTTGCCTGCGCAAGGAATTCATCATCGATCCCTACCAGATCTACGAGGCCCGGGCCGCCCAGGCGGACGCGATTCTGCTGATCGCGCGTATCCTTGACGACGCGCGCCTCAAGGATTTCCGGATCCTAGCGGAATCGCTGGGCATGGGCGTCCTCGTCGAAACCCATGACCCCAGCGAGATCGAGCGCGCCCTGGAGACGGGAGCGCATATCATCGGTATTAACAACCGCAACCTGGACACCTTCGAGGTGGACCTGAACACGACCCTGGAATTGCGCAAGATGGTTTCGGGCGGCCACGTGCTTGTGAGCGAGAGCGGCATATTCACCCGCGCTCACGTGAAGCGCCTGGAGGACGGCGGCGTGGATGCGATTCTGGTGGGCGAGGCCCTGGTAACGAGTGACAACATCAGCCAGAAGATCGCGGAACTCCTTGGCGACGGCGAAGGTTAAGATCTGCGGCGTCACCACGGCGGACGACGCCCTCGCCGCGTGCGAGGCGGGCGCCGACGCCCTGGGCTTCAATTTCGCCGCCGAGGCCAAATCCCGAAACCGTTACATCGACCCCGAGGGCGCGGAAGCCATCATCGCGGAACTGCCGCCCTTTGTCGTCACCGTGGGCATCGTGGTGAATCAGTCCGTGGAGCGCATCCGCGAGTTGCTGGAGATCGTGGACCGGATCCAGCTCCATGGCGAAGAGCCGCCCGAGGTGTGCAACGCCATCGGCGCCCGCGCCATCCGCGCCTTCCGCGTGGGCGGGGCCTTCGATCCCGCCGGGATGCTAGCGCACCGCGCCGGCGCCTATCTCCTCGACGCCTTGGCGCCCGGCAGCCGGGGCGGCACGGGCCAGGTCTGCGATTGGGCGAAGGCCCGCCGGGCCGTCGCCCTGGAGCGCCCCATCATCCTCGCGGGCGGCCTGACGCCCAGCAACGTAGGCGAGGCCATCCGCGCGGTGCGGCCTTACGCCGTGGACACGGCGGGCGGCGTCGAGCGCGCCCCTGGAGTAAAGGACCATGACCGAATCCGCGCTTTTATCCGGAACGCAAAAAGTGTATTCCTACCCTGACGCCACGGGCCGGTACGGCCGGTTCGGCGGCAAGTTCGTGCCCGAAACGCTGATGCCGGCCCTGCGGGAGCTGGAGGAGGCCTTCCACGCCTTTCAAGCCGACGCCAAGTTCCAGGAACGGCTGACGGCGTACCGGCGCGACTATATCGGACGCCCCACGCCCCTGTTTCACGCGGCGCGGTTCAGCGAACATCTGGGCGGCGCCAAGATCTACTTTAAGCGGGAAGACCTGGCCCACACGGGCGCGCACAAGATCAACAACGCCCTCGGCCAGACGCTCCTCGCCAAGGAGATGGGCAAGGATCGGATCATCGCCGAGACCGGCGCCGGCCAGCATGGCGTGGCGACGGCCACGGCGGCGGCGTTGCTCGGCCTGCACTGCGAAGTCTACATGGGCGAGGAAGACATGGAGCGGCAGCGCCTCAACGTCTTCCGGATGGAGCTCATGGGCGCGCGCGTCATTCCCGTAAAGTCGGGCACGAAAACCCTCAAGGACGCCATCAACGAGGCCATCCGCGATTGGGTGACCAACGTGACCACGACCCACTACGTCCTGGGCACGGTCCACGGCCCCCACCCCTACCCCCTCATTTGCCGGGAATTCCAACGCATCATCGGCCACGAGGCCCGGGAACAGATCCTGGAAAAGGAAGGCCGCTTGCCGCACTGCCTCATCGCCTGCGTCGGCGGCGGGAGCAACAGCATCGGTCTCTTCTTCGAGTTTCTCCAAGACGAAGAGGTCCGAATGATCGGCGTGGAGGCCGGAGGCCACGGACCGGAGACGGGCGAGCACGCAGCGCGGTTCGCCGGCGGCGCCGAGGGAACCTTGCACGGGGCCATGAGCTACGTCCTGCAAGACCCCGATGGCCAGATCCTCGGCACGCACAGCGTGTCCGCCGGGCTGGACTACCCCAGCGTGGGCCCGGAGCACGCCCACCTCATGAGCTCCGGCCGGGTGGAGTACGTCTACGCCAACGACAGCGAGGCCCTGGAGGCCTTTCAGCTCGTCAGCCGCATGGAAGGGATCATCCCCGCCTTGGAGAGCGCGCACGCCTTGGCGCACGCGGCGAAGGCCGCTCCGGCCATGAGTCCGGAGGACATCGTGATCGTTAACATGTCGGGCCGGGGCGACAAAGACGTGCAACAGGCCATCCGCCTGCTGGACCCGGAAAAATCCGGACCGGAAGCGGGTTGACCGGGCGTGGGAACAAGGAGCATGGAAGTGAATCGCATTGACGCCCGCTTCGCGGCGCTGCGCAAGGAAGGGCAAGCCGCCTTCATTCCCTACATCACCGCCGGCGACCCCACGCTGGACGACACGGCGCGGTACGTCCTGGCTCTGGAAAGGGCGGGCGCTAGCGTCGTGGAATTGGGCGTGCCATTCTCCGATCCTCTCGCGGACGGGACCGTCAACCAGGAGGCGGCCTTGCGGGCCCTCAAGGGGCATGTCTCCTTGCGGAACATCCTAGGCATGGTCAAGGAGTTGCGGCGGGACACCGAAATACCTATCGTGCTCTTCAGCTACTTCAACCCCGTGCTCGCTTACGGGGTGGAGGCCTTCGCCCGGGACGCCGCCGAGGCGGGCGTGGACGGACTACTCTGCGTTGATCTTCCGCTGGAGGAAACGGAGGCCTACGGCCCCATCCTCCATAGCGCGGGGCTGGCCACGGTGTTCCTCATCGCTCCGACCAGTCCGGACGACCGGGTCAAGCGCATCGCGGAGGCCTCCTCGGGCTTCATCTATTACGTCTCGCGGACCGGCGTCACCGGCGCGCAAGAAAGCGTCGAAACCGCGGTCAAGGGCATGGTCGCTGCTATCCGCCGGCACACGGACAAACCGGTGGCCGTCGGGTTCGGCATCTCCACGCCGGAGCAGGCCCGCGAAGTGGCCGCCTACGCCGACGGCGTCGTGGTGGGCAGCGCCATCGTTCGCCTCATCGGCGAGTTGGGCGGCGGCGCCGAGGCCGCGGAGAAGGTTGCAGCCTTCGCCGCGGAGTTGGCGGACGGCGTACGAACGAGCCGGCGTCCCATGGCCACCTAGCGCGAGTCGGCCGTTTCACTGGTCCACGGGACCACACCGAAACAAGCAAGGAACACAAACGCTTCGAGCGCACAACAGGCACCGCCAGCTCCACAGAAACACAAACCGTTTCGTTCCTGTTTCAAGCCAAATACTAGGCAATTTCTGGGGAAAACGAGGGCCCATGGAATTTGAGCCGCTTCATACGCTTCTGGCCGTCATGGCCTTCCTTCTTGGCGCCATGGTGGGCAGTTTCCTAAACGTCTGCGTACACCGCTGGCCCAAGGGCCTCTCCATCATCTCTCCCCGGTCCCGCTGTCCCTCCTGCGAGACGCCCTTGACCTGGCTGGACAATATCCCCATATTGAGCTGGCTGTTTCTCGGGGCCCGCTGCCGCCACTGCGGGGCGGTCATCAGTTGGCAATACCCCGTGGTGGAGGCGCTCACGGCGACGCTGTTCCTCGCCGTGTTCTGGCGGTTTGGCGTCAGCGACGCCACCCCGATCTACATGGCCATGGCGGCCGCCCTCGTGTTGGTGACTTTCGTCGACCTCACGGATTGGACCATCCCCAACGAGGTCACCATGCCTGGCATCCCCTTGGGCATCGTCTGCTCCCTGTACGTGATGTTCAATCCCGAGAGCGCGTTGCGCATCGAAGCCGTCTACGAGGACGTATTCCACGCGCTCATTGGCGCGGCCGTGGGCGGTGGCAGCCTTTTCCTTGTGGACCGCTTGAGCTTGATCCTCCTGGGAAAACGCGGCATGGGCATGGGCGACGTGAAATTGTTGGCCATGCTCGGCGCGTTCTTCGGATGGAAAGGCGTGATCTTCATCTTTATGGTCGCCGCGGTCGCCGGCAGCGTTGTCGGCATCGCGTTCATCCTCGCGCAGAAGATTCGCGGCGAAGAAGAGATCGAGCACTACTTGCCCTTTGGCCCGTACTTGTCCCTGGGCGGCGTGGTGATGATGCTCGTGGGCGAACCTGTCTTCGAGTACTACCACGCCTTCTTGGATGTGCCCATCGAACCCGAACTGTTCCTGTAGGAGAGCGTGCGTGTTGGTTTACTACTCCGCCGGCGAATCCCATGGCCGCGGCATTTTTTGTTTCCTCGACGGCATTCCCGCCGGGCTCCAGCTTCAGCCCGAGGACATCAATTTCTGGCTGGCCGAGCGGCAGAAGGGCTACGGCCGGGGCGGCCGAATGAAGATCGAGAAAGACGAGGTGGACGTGCTCTCCGGGATGCGCGGCGGGATCACCCTTGGCAGTCCCCTGTTGCTGGCCGTCTGGAACCGGGACTTCAGCAATTGGCAAGAAGCCATGGACCCCTGGGAGCCCTCCCGGGGCGAGCGCGCGGAAAAGTTCATCCAGCCCCGGCCCGGCCACGCGGACCTGGTGGGCGCGTTGAAGTACAATCACGACGACTGCCGCAACATCCTGGAGCGGGCGAGCGCGCGGGAGACGGCGGCGCGGGTGGCGGCGGGCGCGGTTTGCCGCAAGCTGCTAGGGGAGTTCGGCGTGGGCGTGGCCGCGCACGTCGTGCAGATTGGGCCGGTGAAGGCGGACGTGGACGATGTGCCATCCTCTGAGTTGGTGGAGCGCAGCCTCAAGTCTGAGGTGCGCTGCTGCGATCCCGGCGCCAGCGCGGAGATGAAGGCGGCGATCAAGCAAGCCAAGCAGGACAAGGACTCCCTGGGGGGCGTCGTGGAGATCCGATCCTGGGGCCTCCCCCCCGGCCTGGGAAGCCACACGCAATGGGACCGAAAATTGGACGCCCGGATCGCCCGGGCCATGATGAGCATTCAGGCGGTGAAAGGCGTGCAGATCGGCCTTGGCTTCGAAGGGGCGGGCCTGCCGGGCAGCGCGTTTCACGACGAGATCGTCTACGCGGACGAAGCCGTGGCGGGCATGCGCTACCGGCACATCTCGAACAACGCGGGCGGCACCGAAGGGGGCATGTCCACGGGCGAGGAGATGCGCGTCCGCATCGTCAAGAAACCCATCGCCACGCTGATGCAACCCTTGCGCAGCGTGAACATGGAGACCAAAGAGCCGACGGTCGCCGTGCGGGAGCGCAGCGACACCTGCGCCGTTCCCGCCCTGGCCATCATCGCGGAGGCCGCGTTGGCCATCGTCTTGGCCGAAGCTTTCATCGAACGTTTTGGCGGCGACAGCGTACAAGAGATGAAACGCAACTACGATGGCTACATCCAAGCCATCGCCGCCCGCTAGAACACATTGGGGGACATGGGGGCGTCCCGTCCGTGCTACGAAGCACGCGTCATTTCCGCTCAATGCCGAGTCCGGTTCACCATAACAGCGTATGGAGGAGCGCCGCGTCATGAGTGTTATGGACGCGATGGGCGTATTGCGTTTTGATGAGGCCTTCGTTGAGCGCATATGGGGGGGGCGCCGGCTTGCGTCTCTCTATGGAAAACCGCTGCCGCCGGACGTCCGGATCGGAGAATCTTGGCTCATCGCCGATCACCGGCAGTGCGAGAGCGCCGTCGCCCACGGACCGCTGAAGGGCAAGACGCTGCGCCAACTTCTCGCCCAGGACGCCCAGGCCATTCTCGGCAAGCGCGCCCGCCTCACCGTGCACGGCCGCTTTCCACTCTTGCTCAAGATCCTCGACGCCCAGGATGTGCTGAGTATACAGGTCCACCCCGACGACGCCTGCGCCCGGGCGCTGGGCGAGCCCGACGTGGGCAAGACGGAGATGTGGCATGTGCTCCACGCGGATCCGGGCAGCGAGCTCTACTGTGGATTGGACCCCGCGTTAACGCCCGGCGACTTCGATCGCTTGGCCGCGGAGGGGGGCCTCGAAAAGCACGTGCCCCGCCTGTCCGTCCAGGCCGGCGATTCGGTATTTGTCCCGGCGGGAACTGTTCACGCCATCGGCGGGGGCCTCGTGTTGGCGGAGATTCAACAGAACAGCGATCTAACCTACCGTTTATACGACTGGAACCGCGCCCAAAACGATGGGAAGCCGAGGGAGCTTCACGTCGGAAAGGGCAAGGCGGCGATTCGGTTCGGCGAGGCCCACCCTGGCAAGACCCGCGCCCTTGCTCTGAGCGGAACGCCGGCGCCGCGATCAATCCTGGCCGCATGCCCCCACTTCGCCGCCGAGCTCATCACGCTTCAGCAACGCTTCGAACGGGAGACGCGGCGCGACTCCTTTCACATCCTCCTTGCCGTTTCCGGCGAGATACACGTCACCGCCGGCGCTGTTCAGGAGACGCTGCACGCGGGAAGCGCCGCCCTTGTTCCGGGCCAGGCGGAAACTTTCGTACTTACCGGCGCGGGCCAATGCCTGGATTATTATACGCCCGACTTAGAGCAGGACATTGCCGGTCCCGCCCTTGCCGCCGGCTACTCCCGCGCGGACCTTGCGGGCCTGAACCCCGCCTTCGCCGGCGCGTAGACGGGCGCTCCTGCAAACCCCGCGCTTGCGCCAAGAATTCCCTAGAATCCGTCCAGAATCGCGCCAAATTTGATAAGCATGCTTGAATATTTGGCGCGCCGCCGCCGTCTTGATGTATACTAATTTTATAAGCCAGATCTCCATATGGAAGGCGTAGCCGCCGGAAAGGACCCGCCCCATGGGAATTCAGGCGCTGCTTGATGACGCGCGGACCCAATTGGACCGCCTCGCGGCGGAGCTTCGCAGGCGTTCGGAAGCGCACGTCAAGAAGAAAATGGAAGAGTTCACTCACGACGACTACCTGGCCTTGGAGGACGCTCCAGGCCTTCGGGAGTTGATGGAAGCGTACAGCCGGGAACAACGCCGGCTGATGATGCTGGAGGCCGAGGCGGCGAGCGTGGCCTCCCACAGCGCGGCGCGGTAGTTCGGGAACGCTGCCGTCCAGAGCTTTACAAGCGCCCCGGGAACGCTTCATAATGAGGCCCGTTCGTGACGTGGCACCAGTGGGAAACGCCGAGGGCGGCTCCCAGCGCCGGTCCCCGGCGCGGGTAATTTCGTGAAGTGAGATCATGCCTGACAAGAGCCAGTTGCCCTACCTGGTGAAACTCCTGGACGACGATTCTCCAGCTATCCGCCAGCATGTATTGGAGCAGATTCTCGCCTATGGCCCGGACGTCGAAGACGCGCTTCGGGTGTATGAACCGGCCTTGACCCACCGTCAACGAACCCTCCTCCGCACCGCCTTGGCCGAGCACCGCGATTCCCGGACACGCCGGGAAGCATGGCGCGCGTGGCCATCCCTGGAGGACAGCTACGCCCGTTTGGAGCGGGCTCTCGATCTCCTCGCCCAGTTTCAGTATCACTGGGCGCCGCCGGTGAGCCTGGGCGAAGTCCTGGACGACCTCGCCAGCAGCTTCCTCACCTCGGGCCGGCCCATGGATCCCGTGGGGCTGAGCCGGTTCCTGTTCATCACCAAGAAGTTCCGGGGCGACGCCGACGACTACTACAACCCCCTCAACAGCAACCTGTACTACGTGATCCAGGAGCGCCGCGGCATTCCCATCACCTTGACGGCGGTCTTCATGCTCGTCGGGCGCCGGGCCGGCCTCGAGATTCGCGGTTGCAACGTGCCCGGCCACTTTCTCGCCAAAGCCACGGTCAACGGCGAAGACGCGCTCTTTGACTGTTTTAACCGGGGACGCATGCTCAGCCGATCCGACAAGCTTCAACTCCGAGCCACGCTTTCCCCGCACATGGCGCACGTGCTGAACGAAGGCGCGAGCACGGAGTCCATCGTGTCGCGAGTGCTGCGCAACATGATTCAAGCCTACGATCAACAAGACGCCCCGGAAAAGAGCATGATGGCGCGGGAATTGTTGCGCGACCTTCAGGAAACGGCGCGGCAACCCTGAACCGCCGGACGCCGGATCACAAGTCTATGGACGGAAACCGGTGGAAGTGGCCGTTGCCCTGAACGCGGCGGCGGATGTCGCTCGACTCCCGCAGGATCGGCAGGAACTCCTGCAAATGCTCCACCAGGAATTGGCGCCGGTCCCGCTCCGCCTGCAAAGCCAGAAGCTCTGTCCGTTGCTCCAAGCTCAACCCCAGGCGTGGCGCCAGCGAGAAGGCAAGCCCCTCCTCCCCCGGCGCTCCCGGCCCATGTTCAGCCTCCTCCCCGCCTAGGCAAGCCCGCAACTCCTGGTAGAGCCGCGCCAGCGCTTCCGCCAGATCCTCGGGATCGCAGGGCTCGTTCGGCAAGAAGACGACCGAGCCGCCAGGATAAGGCTTTCCTTCGGCCTCCCGCTCGAAACGCTCCAGCTTGAAGGGACGCTGGCCCTTCACCGCGATGTCCATCTCACCGCCAGGATAGGCCGCGTGTATGGCCTCCAGGGCCATTTCCGTGCCATGGCGGGCCAGGGCGCCGTCGATAAAGGCGGGTATGCCGAAACGGACGCCTGTGTCGCGGCACTCTTGAATGAGTTGCTTGTAGCGGGGTTCGAAGATATGGAGCTTGACGGACTCTCCAGGAAGGGGGGCTAGCTCTAAGGGGAAAAGAGAAAGATAGGCCGTCTGCATGGGTCTGCCGCCTTATGTGGCCAGCGCGCTGTTTCGGCGGCGTGAACCAACCCGGCAGATCCCCGCATGTCCCCGAACCGGCGGTACATCCCCCCGGCCACCGGCGCGCCACTAAGGGCAGTGTGCCACGGGGCCTCCAACCAGTCAATAGCCGTCATGGCCCCGGGCAAGACCGGCCTCCCGTGCGCCCTTGATCCTGCCGCGGCTCGCCGCCTATTCGCGCCAGTGGACGTGACGGACGCGGGATGATTAGAATCCCACCCCATGT
>SLHB01000084.1 GCA_007136375.1 Candidatus Hydrogenedentota bacterium | reverse complement strand
GGCGTGTCCCAAATACGCGTATGAAATGGGGTGGGACAGGAACGCCGCCTGCACTTCCCTGGACCATACGTCCCGGTGGGAATCCTGCGACACGATACGGTCAAACTGCTGCTGCAGGTCGTCCTCGAACCCGAGATCGCCGGGCCGCCCGTCGGAGGGACAAACCTTCAAATTGACGTCCGTCCAATAATCCGGAAACAGCGTCTGCCCCGCGAACCCGAACTGGGCCGAGAAGTTCACGAAGCGGTTTTGGGGCGGAGGAAAGTACTCGCCCCGCGTTTCGTTGGCGTACATCTTGAAGATGGTTCCGAACTGGCGAAGGTTGTTGGCGCAACTCGCGCGGCGGGCCGCCTCCCGCGCCCGGGCGAGCGCCGGCAACAGTATCGCCGCGAGAATGCCGATGATGGCGATCACCACCAACAACTCAATGAGAGTGAATCCACTTTTCCTTCTGCTCATACCAAAGCTTCCTTGACGTCACGCGCCACTCGGTTGAAAAGCGGGCCAACCCCTACATGCGCCACGGCCCGCCCACGGATGTGCGTGTGTCCACCTCCTTTCCCACGGCGCCGCGTGGCAACATGGCCCCGCTGTCTTTCGTCGAAAACTCCGCACAAAACGCAGGACGAATTCTATCAATCACGAACACCGCACTACAACATTCCTTAAAATGATACTTCAGTCGCATTAATACGCCTCTTTTACTGAAAAGGCCGTTTCCCCACGAAAGGCCGGGGACGCAGCTGTACGGTCATGGCCGCTGTTCTCCCAGCAATATCCGGGCCAAAGGACACGGCGTAAACGCAACTCCAACTGGGCCAAGCAGTTACGCAACCGTCGCTAGAAGAGCAACGGCCCGAAATCCTACCGAAGCGTAGCTTGCGTCGGCCGGGGCCACATGACGGAAGGCCGGCTTCCCAAGGTTTCAGAACACATTGGCGCGGACGGGTCCGGGCTGGATATACTCCTACCATGACTCCGTCTTCCTCTGTGTATATCCTGGTAATCAATTGGAACGGCCGCGAGCACCTTGAGGCTTGCTTCAAAAGCCTCGTGAACCAGACCTATTCCCGCGCGCGCTTTCTACTCCTCGACAACGGCAGCACCGACGGCTCGCAGCAGTTCGTGCGGGATCGGTTCGGTCACGACGAACGGGTGGAGGTCCTGGATTGGGGCGCGAATCTGGGATGGTCGGGCGGGAACAATCGCGGCATCGAGGCCGCTCTGCGGGAAGGGGCGGACTATGTGTTCCTGCTGAACAACGACACCGCCGTCGCGGAGGACGCCGTTGAGCGCCTTGTGGCGACGGCGGAGGCCCAGCCGGACGCCGGCGCCTTCGCCCCCAAGATGGTCTTGTTCAATGATCCCGGCGTCCTCAACTCGGTAGGGCTTGCGTGTTCCGTCATCGGCTCGTGTTGGGACATAGGGTTGGGCCGTATCGACGGCGAACAGTGGAACAGGACCGGGGAAATCATCGGGGTGTGCGGCGGCGCCATGTTTCTGCGCCGCGAGGCGCTGGAGCGGGCGGGCCTGCTCCCGGAAGACTACGGCATCTATCTCGACGACCTGGAGTTGTGCTTGCGCATATGGAACGCGGGATACAGCATCCACGCCTGTCCCGAGGCCGTGGTCCGGCACAAGTTCAGCGCGACGATGGGCGAAGGCGCCAAGGCCCGTTGGAAGTACTATCTCAACACGCGGAACCGGTGGCGTCTCATCCTCCGGAACTTTCCAGCCGCCCAGCTTCCCCGGGTGTTGCTCCTGGCCGCCTTGGGCGAGGCGCGGGCCTGCGGCCGGGCGGCCCTGGAGAGGGAGTGGTGGCGCGCCGCCGCCCACGCCCGCGCGTGGGGCGCCGCATTGGCGTACTTGCCAGCGGCTCTAGCGGAACGGCGCGGCCGCCGGAAGCGGGGCTTGAGCACGTGCCGCTTCTGGAGGCTGATACGCCGGCGGCCTCTCTTCTTTCCTGGAACGGTGTTGCCGGAAGGTGGGTGGTACCCGATTGAGCCCGTGGATGACGAAGCTGTCCACCCCATGGCGCGGCGGGCGAGTTGGCGGTTCGAGGCTGGAACCCATCACATCCGTCACATGCACCCCTCGCCCCGGCTTGGCGCGCCCGACATCACCGTATGGCGGGGAAGCGAACGCGCGGGACGCATCTACACGGCCGACGGCGGAATCACGGTTGCCTTGGAGCGCCCGGATACCCTCGCGTTCGAGGCCGAACGGATATTCACCGCCGAAGAAACAGGATTGCCCCACGATTGTGGGGGCTGGCTCGCATGGGAATCAGAACCGCCCATACACGAACCGCCGCCAGACTCGGCGTGACGCGGCGCTAGAGTTCATAGAAACTCCCTGGCGCGCGCTGCCGGGACTCGGCGCCGTCCTCGTCTTCCCCCGATTCGCCAACGGTGGGCTCGCTCCACACCCCGTCGCCGCCGCCGGATTCTTCAGCGGCGCCGGGTTCCCCGCCGGTCTCCCCTTCACCGTGGGCCGCTTCATCGGGGGTTTCGGCTTCCTCCCCGACGTCTTCTCCGGCAGGCGCGCCGCTTCCGCCTTCGCCCATTTCCAACAGCTTGAGCGCCAACTCCGCCGCTTGAAGCTGGGCCGCGTCGGTGCCGCCG
>SLHB01000008.1 GCA_007136375.1 Candidatus Hydrogenedentota bacterium | reverse complement strand
GGCAAACCCCGATAGCAGGCCAGAACGGCAACATCCTCAATCACTTTGCTCAAGCGTACGGATGTGACCGCAAGCTCCGCCTCGGATTGACAGCCCGGGGCTTTGTAGGGTGCGTTGACTATCCTTGGCTGAACAACCGTTCGATAGACGTGTGTATTGATGTGTGGTTTCGCATCAATCTCGACACGGGAGAGCCTGAGTACCGAATCGAGGGATATCACGACAACTTCCCGTGGCACGAGATTTTGATCGAGGGAAACAACATTTATCAGTATGACGCGTGCGCCCATGGCGCCACGCCGTACGACTTGAGCACAGGTGACTGCGAGCAGGTGCATGTCAGCACCAATTGGGCCCCCATCCCATAGCACGCCATAGAGCTTTGGGACGGCCGCCTATCGCAGCCGTCGCTCCATCAACCAGGAAAGGAAACGGAGCCATGACATGGAACAAGTGGAATTGCGCGGCCGCGCTCGCCGTCGCGGGAATCCTTCTCGCGCAAGCGCCCGCCGGCGCCGGCGGGATCGTCGAGGAGTTGGAGGCCATCAAGGCCTCGGAGTTGTCCGAGATTACCAGAGCCAACCGTTTCGAGGAAGCCGTCTTCGCGAGCGACCCGGAAGCGGCGGCGGAGGCGGTTCCCTGGCTGGAGGCGCAGCTCTACGGCGAGGACACGGAGCCATGGATGCGCGCCACGGCCGCCGCCGGTCTGATGTGGCTTGGGGACACGGAGGACGTCGTGGAGCACCTCCACGCCCTCCTCGAGGATGACATGCGCGAGCACCACGAGGTCGCGCTCGGCGCGCCGACGATTCTCGTGTTGGCGACGAGCGAGGAGCGCTTCCGTCCAACGGAGATCCCTCCGTATGTCCTCGCGGACCGGGTGGCGGAGCATCGCGACGTCTTGGCCGAACTGGCCCTCGAACTGGCGGCGCTGGCCATCGTTGGCGACGAAGACGGCCCCTTGCCGGACAGCGAAAGGATACCCGATTCTCCAGTATTCCAGTCCCTACATCTCTACGACTGGCTGTGCGTGATGCCGGACTTCGGCAGCGAAGCCCTGCCCGCGTCGCAGCGGGAGCGGAACATGCGGTTTCGTGAATTGGTGCTCGCCTTGCTGCCATCGGAGGCGCCCGAGTCCGAGGAGGATCTGCCGTGGATGCTTGACTACGCCGCAGTTGCGCTCATCCAAGTGAACCCCGACGGAGCGCTCCGCGACTACGACGAGGCGATGTTCATGGCGCGGGAAGAGATGAGTGAAGCACGGGGCGATCCCCTCGCGATCTGGGCCTACGTGGAGAACGTGCTGGACCTCGGCGTGGAGTGGGATTCGTGAACCCAGACCTCGGCGCGGACGCGCCGGAACCGTGACAGTCGGAGGGCGGCCCTCTCCGTGGGGGCCGCCCTCTCCGCATGATACGCCGGAAACGATCCGGGGAGCGCGGCGCTCCTCATTACCAGAAAGGAGCTATTCACCATGACACGGTGCGCAAGACGATGGGAAGCGGCCGTCCTGGCCACGGCGCTCCTGCTGCTTCCGGCCGTTGGCGCGGCGAACGGCCAAGGGATCCTGGATGAACTGCAAGCAATCGAGGACGCGGATAAACCTTCGGGACAAAAGGTCTTTCCTATCGCGGAGATCCTTTTTGGGGACTGGGACGATGCTTCCGCCGCCATCCCCTGGCTGGAGCAACGGCTGCGAGACGAAGACGCCCCCCATTACACCCGGGCCGTGGCGGCGTCCGGACTGATGTGGCTGGACGACATGGAGCGGATGGCCGACGAACTGAAGCGGATGGCGCGGGAGAACCCCGCGGAGAACCACATCATCGCCCGTCAGGCCATCGTGTTCCTCGTCATCCAAGTTACGGAATCGACGCCTGGAGCGCCGGGGTCCGCCAGCCTCCATGAGCGCGCGCTTGACCATCGGCCCCTCTTGGCGGATTTGACGCTGGAGCTTCTTACCTTGGCCCTGATGGGCGATGAAGACGGCGAGCCCCTCCCCGACGTCGACGATGGACGGTCCAACACAGCCGTAACCGATTCCATACAGGCTTACCAGATTCTCTGCATCCAGCCCGACTTTGGACGACAGGACATCTCCGACGAGCAGCGGGCCCGAAACCGCCGGTTCCGGGAAATGGTGTTGACCCTGCTTCCGGAAGACGCCGAACCCGATGGGCCGGAATACTGGATCGGCGGGCTCGACCAGCCCACGGCGTTTCAGCTCGCGGAAGTGCTGCCCGCCGTCACACCGGACGGATCCGTTCGGAGCTTCGGCCACGAGGCTCACCAAGAAGTCCTCGGACTGCACCAGGATCCGGAAGGGTTTCTGGAGCGGCTCCGGTATCATGCTGGGGTAGATTGACGAGAATCCCGGCTATTCGGCGTCCTCTTCGTCCACGGGAACAGAGGCGTCCACGGGCGGTTCTTCCGCGGGCGGAACGGGCTCGCCCGCGAAGGGGAATTCGAGTTGCTGATTGCGGATGAGGCGGTAGCGCTTCAGGAGCCGGAGCGTCTGCAGGGTTTGTGAGCCGGTGTAGTGGCCTTCGCTGTCCACATGGCTCAGGACGTCTTGGAGGATGTAGGAAAACTCCATGACATGGCCCACTCCGGCGGCTTGGAGCAATTGGAT
>SLHB01000302.1 GCA_007136375.1 Candidatus Hydrogenedentota bacterium | reverse complement strand
CGGGGCGGCCACTTCACCATGGACACCGCCGGGACTCAGGCGATCGTAGGCTTCGCGGAGGGCGAACCGGCGGGCGGCGCCGCGGCGGAGATCACCCTGGAAAGCGCCTTCGGCGTCGTCTATCTCACGGCCCAAAGCCCGGAAGGCGGCCTAGCGGACGACGGCAAGCTCCTCATCTCGGCCATCGCCCGGGCGCGGAACCAGGGCGCGATCATTGTGGAAGACACGCTGCGCTACGAGGATGGAGACGGCCCCATTGTCATGGAGCCAGTCGCCGCCGTCTTTACTCTGCAACGGGAAGGAGCCCCCACGGTGCACATCCTCGACCACCAAGGCGTGAAGAGGGGGGACACCGTTCCCGTGGAGGACGATGTCTTCCGGATCGACACCGGCCGCGACCAGACGCCCTACTACCTTGTGGAGTACTGAGCCGGTTCGCGCGGCCAGAAGGATACGGCGCGGAGGCCTTCGGGGATGGTTTGCTTCCGAAAGCCTCCGCCCGCTTCTTGGTTTCAGTCCTCGCTGGAGATTCCGAAGGGATTCGTGAACGCGCGGTAGGTCTCGCCGTCTTCCTCCCGGTGAAGCTCCGCGCGCAGGTAGTTTTCGACCCCCGGCGTCTCCCGGTAGCTTACCTCCGCGCCGTCGTGGACCACGCTGCCCAGGGGCCAAGGCTGGTTGCTGGTCTCGTAATCCTCCACGGCCTCCAGGGAGTCCGGCGCGGAAATCCAGCGGATAGCGTCATAATTCGACGCATGTATGGTGATAGTTCCTGCGTCTTCGTCGACATCTATCGCCTCAATGACGGGGAACAACTCGTCCGCCGGCCGGCGCTCGCGCAGATCGTTGCGGCGCGTGGATTTCCGGAAGTAGAACTGGCCGTTCGCCATGGCGTCCCGCACCGCTTCTTCGCCCAGCTCGCCGAGCACAAACACGCTGTGGGATTCGCGGACGCTGGCCAGGTCGTGCATGTCGTCGGTCCCGAAGCCCCAAATGGGCCGTTCCGGCATGAAGCGTGCGAGCAACTGATCCCACAATCCCTCGTCATACAGCTCACGCTCCGGCGGGCAGTTCGTCACCTCCATACCCACGAGGACCTCCGGCCCGTTCGTTTCGAAGCGCTCCACGTACCAGTCCAGGGGCTTGCGCTCCCACCAGCCTGCGTCGATGCCCGGGTGGTCGAGAATGGCCAGGCCGCCCGTCTCCAACACCGCGGCCAGTTGCGCATCTTCGCTGACGTCCGCGCTCTCGGCGCCATAGTCCGAAAAGAAGCTGTTCATGTGGTGGCGGTACGTCAATTCCGCCGCCTCGACGCCGATGATACCAAGATCGTCCGGGGCGGGAGCGCCAAAGTTCCGCCACGGCCAGGTCGTGTTGGCGGGATAGTTTTCGGGCAATGGCGGCATGGGATAGGGCGACGCGTCTTCCTCCGGCACGTTTCCGGCGCGGACCTGCACGTTCGGCTCCATGTTGTCGTGGTCCGTGATGGCGAGAATGGCGAAGCCCGCGTCGTGGTAGGCCTGGACGACGTCGCGCAGTTCGTGATGCCCGTCGCTCTGCAAGGTGTGGACATGCAAAGCGGCCTTGTATTGTCCAAAGGCGTCCCAGTCCACGTCCGCATAGGGGTTGACGGCGATGGTTCGCCCGGCGGGATCCTCCTCCGCGCCCGCGCCTAGCGCGAACGGCGAAAACAACATCGCGGCGAGGATGACCGCGACGGGAGATGGAAGAAGTACAGCGTTCCTTAGCATCGTTTCGCGCCTCCAGAAGTTCTGTTTCGTTGGCGGAATTGTGCGCCCATTGTAGTCTATCCGCGCGGTCCCGTTGGAGCCCCGCCGCGGAGATGGCAGTCTGACAACGCTTGTTTGCTTGAGTGACCCCGGCCGGGCTGGTAGACTCGGCCACGTCGCCGTAAAACAGATCGCGCCTTGCGCTGTCTTGGCGTCCATCGCGGCGGCCAGGAAGGACGGAGTCCGCACTGACGCGCATGGGGAACCCTAGAGACGAGGAACGGCCAGTATGGGTATCGGGGAGACACCGGCCGAACGGGCCTTGCAGGTGGACGCGCCCGTTGTGCTGGAGCTGGAGCCGGAGAAACGATCCAAGGAGCGATACCGGTCCGTGATTCGCGGCTGGCGCGCGGGCGATTACGTTCTGATGGACCTGCCGAAGTCCAAGGAGTTGCAAGCGCGGATGTGGCGTGGCCAGGAATGCGTGGCGCGGTTCTTGAGCGACGGAGAGGCCTACGGTTTCGCGTCCGTCATATTGGACTGGGACGACAGCAAGGCCTTTCCCCACCTGCGCACGGGTTGGCCCGAGGTTGTGGAGCAGGTCCGCATCCGGAAGCACGAGCGTCTGGCCGTGGACTTCCCTTGCGCCGCCGCCTTTCCCCGGCTGGAAACGGTCATCGACGGCGCCCTGGAGGATCTCAGCGCGCGCGGTTGCAAGATTGTCCTCCCGGGCGGCGCCGCCGTGGTGGCGGGCGATGTGTGCACGCTCAGCTTTGACCTGCCGGACGGCGCGCGGATCCGGGAGGCCCAGGGAACCGTGCGAAGCGTCGCGCCGGGCGGCCAGCACACGGTCCTAGGCTGTGAGATCGCCGAGGCGCAACCCGAGGTGGAGCACGCCATCACCCTTTT
>SLHB01000363.1 GCA_007136375.1 Candidatus Hydrogenedentota bacterium | reverse complement strand
CGCGAACACGAATGCGTGGCCCTCGGCGTTGCCTCGAACGAGCAAGAAGGCGCGGGCTGGGACTGGCGGAAACGGGAACGGCTCATCGCGGCGGGGGCGGACATTCTGGTTCCCGCCTTTGAGCCCGTGGACGCTTTGCTCGCCTGCCTCTTCCCCGGCCCCAGCGCCTCACAAGCCTAGTACGCGTGCCGAAATCGAAAAAGCCCGCCCCGGCCGCGGCGGCCAGGACGGGCGCAAACCATGTTTGCGATAAGCAACGCCTCAGGCGGCCGACGCCGCCTCTTCCGCATCGTCTTCATCGCCGTCGTTTTCGGGATCGTCCACTTCATCGGGACTCGGAAGCGGCATGGGGATCTCGTCTTCGTCAGGGTCTATGGGCTCCTCCGTTACGCCTTGCTGCAACTCTTGGAAAGCCTCGTAGAGCTCGGGATGCTCTTCAAAGATGGTCCCAATCTCGAAAACGCCCACCCCGGGATTCTCCCGCAGGAGACTCAGGACGGCTTCCGCCATCTGCTGCTCGTCCTCGCCTACTTCGCCATCTTCCAAGGCGCTGGCGACCGTGCCGACGACCAGCAGGATGGCGAAGGGCGAGGCGTCCGGATGGTGCATGATCTCGACCAACTCGTCATAGATTGGTTCTTGCTCCTCCGGGACCCGGTCCGCCTCTTTCCATTCGTCATACCGTTCCGAGAATTCGTCCGCTAGCTGTCGTGTGCCTTCGTCCAGCGCGGTCATCGCGAACCGGTACAACAAGAAACCGGCCACCACGGCGATTATCAGAAGGGCGCCACACCCGATGGTGCAGCCCCACAGCCATTTCGAACCCGATGATTGGTGCTCCGCCATGTCTTCCCCTTCTTCTGTTGGTTGATGGCGCCCCATGATTCAGCAGCTATCTTGGCCCCTGGGCCGCGCCGCCCCACTGGCGCGGCCACAGTATACTAGATGGATCCGGCGCACGCTACCGTCGATGCTCCGCTTTCGCGTTCCCCCCGGGCGGTGTGCTATGATGCGGCAGTAATGTATCGAAAGCGCGTGTGGCTTAGAACGCCAGGCTCGCGCTGCTTCCCTGCTGTTATCCGCCACGAGGCAAAACGCGCTCCCCACGACGCGTCCTAATTTGTTTGACGATCCAGTATGAATTCCACGACGATCAACTTCAGACTTGGCGAGCTTATCGGCGCGGCCTTGGCCGAAGACTTAGGACACGGTGACATTACCACCCAAGCCCTGGTCGACACCAGGCTGCGGTGCCACGCCCAGGTTTGGGCGAAGGACGACGGCGTCGTCAGCGGGATTAACGTCTTCCGCCATGTCTTCGACCGGCTCGAATCCGACATCACAGATTGGACGGCGCTCCATGACGGCGAGGCCTACGAAGCCGGCATGGTCGTGGCGGCCTTCGAAGGCCGGGCGCAGACGGTCCTCATGGGCGAGCGCGTCGCCTTGAATCTCTTGCAGCGCTTGAGCGGCATCGCGGGGCTAACGGCGGAGTACGTCAAGGCGGCGGAAGGGCATGGCGCCGCCATCTGCGATACGCGCAAGACCACCCCCTTGTGGCGTTCTCTGGAGAAGCAGGCCGTGGTGCACGGAGGCGGGCGGAACCATCGTTTTGGCCTTTACGACGGCGTGCTCATCAAGGAAAACCACATCGAGGCCTGCGGCGGCATCGGCACGGCCGTGCGCCGCGCCCAGGAGAACACGCACCACCTTACGCGCATCCAAGTAGAGGTTCAGTCCCTTGAGGATCTCGGTGAGGCCGTGGCGGCCGGCGCGGACGCGGCGCTTCTTGACCACATGGACAACGACACCCTCGCCGAGGCGGTCAAACAGGGCAAGGCGGCCGGCATCATTCTGGAGGCGAGCGGCAACATGACCCTCGGCCGTATCCCCTCGGTGGCCGCGACAGGCGTGGACATCATCTCCGTGGGCGCGCTGACGCATTCCGCGCCCGCCGCCGACTTCTCCATGATTATTCAAACGGTCTGAGCCATGGCGCATCCCCTCCCGCCTGCGCCTCTGGCGGTACTCCCCCTGGATACCGCTGTCGCGGGCTCCAAGGTCCTCATCTATAACGAAGTCGGGTCGACGAACACAGCCGCCCTGCGCGCCGGCATCGACGGCGCCGTCGCCATTGCGGAGACCCAGACCGCCGGGCGAGGGCGCCACGGCCGTTCGTGGCACAGCGCGCCGGGCCTGGGGCTGTGGTTTTCGGTGGCGCTTTCCGGCCCCGAGGACGGCCTGCCTTTCGCCGCCGCCCTCGCCGTGCGCGACGCCGTGCTGCCATGGACCATGTTGGACATCAAATGGCCCAACGACCTGCTCCTATTGGGCCGCAAGGTCTGCGGCGTCCTCGTGGAGCACCGGGACGGGATGAGCGCCGTGGGCGTTGGCCTCAACGTCCATCACCAGCCCCAGGACTTTCCGCCAGACATCCGGGAGTCGGCCACGTCCCTCACTTACGGAACGGGCGGCGCCTTCGACCGATCGGTCCTCCTCCGCGAAATTCTACGGGCCTTTGACCGGCGCGTGCTGGCGCTTCGGGACGGCGGCTACGACGCCATCCGCGAAGAATGGGCGGGGCTGTGCAACATGACGGGCCGAACGGTCCGCTACAAGGATATGGAAGCCATCGTGACGGGCATTAAT
>SLHB01000104.1 GCA_007136375.1 Candidatus Hydrogenedentota bacterium | reverse complement strand
GTGTGCCGGAAAGATGCGGACCATGTCCGTTCACCCGATGGGTGAAGGCCACTGTTTCTTCCTCGGCGCGAATATGAGACTGGACAGCGATGTCCAGCCAAGCTTATCCGGCGATTTGGAGCGCCAGCAACGGCTGCATTCCCCGGGACGTTTCGGGTATCATGAGAGAGCCATGCCAAGCGTATTCGAGATAGTCATGCTGATTTGCCTCGCGGTGTTCCTCAGCATGGTCAACAAGCTCCGGTTTCTTCCCGATTTTCTGCGGATGATGCCGGGATTCCGGTTCATGCGCGGCGCGGGTCATGGTCCGGATTTTACCGGCGCCGATTTCGGCGGCGACGGGGGAGGAGGGGGTGGAAGCGCGCGCCGGACGGCCGCGCCGGACGGCTTGGATCTGTGCTACAAGATGCTTGGCGTGTCGCCCTCCGCGACGTGGCAGGACATCGAGCGGGCCTACCGCGTCAAGGCCAAGATTCACCACCCCGATCACGGCGGCGATGAAGACACGATGCGCGCCCTCAACGACGCCTATGCGCAGATTAAGCGCATGCGGAAGAGCGCCGGCCGCGCGCGTTAAGGGCGCGCTAAGGGTTTGCGGGTCCGATGAACCGTACGCCCGCCAGGGTCATGTCGTCTGACAGTGGGCGTCCCGCCATGTGCCGCTCCACATCCCCTTGCAGTGTGGCGAACAGGTCCGCGAGATCGTGGACGTCCTGGTTCTGGATTAAGGCGCGGAGGCGCGATTCGCCATAACAACGCCCCTCGGGATCGCGGGCGTCGGTGACGCCGTCGCTGTAAAGCAGGACCGTGTCCCCGGGCTCCAAGCGCAGCTCATGGCGGGCGTAGCGGGCGCCGGGCCGCACGCCAAGGGGCAAGCCCGTCCGGCATGTGAGCTCCTGTTGGCGTCCGCCGTCGCCCCCTTTGAGCAAGAGGGGCGGGTTGTGGCCCGCCAGGGCGTAGGCCGCCGCGCCGGAGCGGCAGTCGATGACCATGAGGAACAGGGTCACGAAGCGCCCGTTCTTGCCGCCGCGCCGATGGAAGGTGTTATTGAGGCGCGTGAGCAGTTCGTCGGGTCCAAGGATGTCCTCGGCCAGGGTGTTGAGCATGCTCCAGCACTCCGTGGCGAGGAGGGCCGCGCCCATGCCCTTGTCCGCCGCGTCGCCGATTACGAGGCCCACACGGCCCTCGCGCATGGACAAGTAGTCGAAGAAGTCGCCGCCCACTTCCCTTGCGGGTTGGCTCCAGCCTCGGAGCTCCAGGCCTTCCACCGCGGGGGCCTCCGCCGGCAGCAACGACTCCTGCAACGAAGACGCGATGCGCAACTCGCTCTCCAGGCGTTCGCGCCGCGCGGTCTCCCGCTCCAGTTCGCCGATGTGCGCCTGCAGGGAGCTGGCCATCGTGTTGAAGGAGATGGCGACCTGTTCCATCTCGTCCCCGGTCTTTAGCTCCACCCGGTGGGCGAGATTGCCCTGGCCGATTTCGGCCGCGCCGGCGGCGAGTTCGTGAAGGGGACGGGAGATGCCCCGGCCTAGATACATCCCGGCGCCTACGCCAGCAAGGGTCAAGACGGCGCCCCAGAAGAGAATATGGCCAATGGCTTGCGAGACAAAGGCGATCTCGCTCTGGGTGTGATATTGGATGTAGAGGTGGTGGGCGGGATCCGCGCCCGGGGGATCCAGGAGCGTGATCACGCCGAGATCGCCCTGTGGAAACCGCCGCGCGGCGTACTCGAGCTCTGGATCTTCGTGAAGCGTCCGCAGCATTGCCGCGACATCCGGCATGACTTCCGCGTCCCGCAAGGGCGTCCCCGCCTCCGCGAATATCGATCCATCTTGCCGCAAGACAGCGATCCGCTCGACATCGAGGAGATGGTGAAACCGGTCCACGGCGTCTTGGACCTGGAAGTGGTGGGCGACGGTGTCGATGATGTGCTCGGCGCTGACGCCGACCTGCACGATGCGCGGCGCATCCACGCCGCCGACGCCGACATAGCTGAACTCGCGGCCGTCGGCCCCGCGCTCGCCGAGCTCCTGGACAATGGGCGGCGCGCCATAGAGGAGCGGCCAGAACGGACTGCCGTGAGGAGGGCCGCCGCTACTGTCCGGCGGGAAGGGCAGGTTTTCCTCCGTCGTGCGGATATACGGACGGCCTTGGGCGTCGGTGATCCAGAACTCGTCAACGAGGGGATGGCCCCGGTATTCCTCGGAACGGTCGATGACGCGCCGCAGGCGGCCTGAAATTTCATCGGGCTCAAGGCCCGCCCCGGCCTCGGCGGCCGCCACGAATTCCGCCGCGATCAGGGCGCTCACGACCATTTGTTCGTTGACGGCGTCCATCGCCAGGCCGGACATCTGCATGGACTGGCTCAACTGGCGGTTCGCCAAGCGGGTCATGGTTTCGCCGAAGCGCCCATACACATCGACAAGGCTGGTAGCCGTGGCGAACATGCCAATCGCTGTCATGACGCCCGCGGATACAGCCGCCAGTAACGCCATGGTCAAACTCAGGCGCGTGCGGAAACGCAAGGAAAGGGTTCTCCACGGCCGCGCTTGACGCCGGCGCGCCGGCGCCAAGCGTCAAGGAATCCGCGCGGTCTGGCCGCCCTCCGGCTTATTCGGGCTTCTTAAACCACGCTTCTTCTTCGGCTTCCAGTTG
>SLHB01000220.1 GCA_007136375.1 Candidatus Hydrogenedentota bacterium | reverse complement strand
GTGTTTTTTTGGTCAAGCCTCGCCCATCCGGCGCGGCGTTACCGTGGCTGCGGCGCGACGTCCATGATCTATGACCATATCCCCGCCTTGGCGGCGCCAGTGACGAGTCTCCGTGGGATGGGGCCCAAGCGGGCGGCCCTCTTGGAAAAGCTGGGCGTGGAGACCGTAGGCGATCTGCTTCTCCACTTTCCCCGGCGCCACGAGGATCACCGTGTCCGAACCGCCATCGCCGATCTTGCCGAGGGAGTAGACGTCACGCTGGAAGGGACGGTGACGGAGATGGACGTCCGGCCCAGCCGGCGCCAACCCGTCACGACGGCGGTCATCGAAGACGCGTCGGGCAGCGTCGGCGCGGTCTGGTTTGGCAGGCGTGGCCTCGCCCGCCAGTTGCCGCCGGGCGTCGCCGCCGTGTTCGCGGGGAGGGTCGGCCGCTACCGCGATGAACTCGTGCTCCAGAATCCGGACTTCGCCCTTTCGGGCAACGGGGCGGAGGCCGAATTTTCGGGCTTGCGGCCCGTATACCCCACGGTCGACGGCCTATCTCAACGCCAATTGCGGGGCTTCATCGCCGCCGCCTTCGAAACCCTGGACGGGACCCCTTGCCAGGGCCTAACCCCCGCGGACCTCGAAGCGCGCCATGGCTGGCCGCCGGCGGGGGAGGCGTTGCGGGCGATCCACTGGCCGGACGCGCCGGAAGCGGCCGAGCACGCGCGGGCCCGGTTCGCTTACGAGGAGTTTCTGGCGCTTCAGGCCGCCGTTCTGTGGGGCCGGGCGGGACGGCGGAGCGGCGCCGGAGTGGCGCACAACACCCAGGGCCCATTGCTGGAGGCTCTGCGGATCAGCCTCCCCTTTACGCTGACGCCGGGTCAACAACGGGCCGTCGACGCCATATTGGCGGACATGGCCGCGCCCGCGCCCATGATGCGCCTGCTCCAAGGCGACGTCGGATCCGGCAAGACCGCCGTGGCGCTCCACGCCATAGCGGCCGCCCTGGACAGCGGGCGTCAGGCCGCCCTCATGGCGCCTACCGAGGCGCTGGCGGATCAGCACGCTCTGACGATCAAGAAAACCTTGGAAACCCTTGGCGCTCGCGTCGCCTTGCTTACGGGATCCGCGCCGGGCGGCGCCGCCGTGCGCAGGGCCGTGGCCGATGGCCAGGTGAACGTGATTGTGGGCACGCAAGCCCTCATTCAGGACACGGTGGACTTCGAGAGCCTCGGCTTGGTCATCGTGGATGAGCAACACCGTTTCGGCGTCGCGCAACGGGCGCGCCTAGGGGCGAAAGGTCCCGCGCCGGACCTCCTGCACATGACCGCCACGCCGATTCCCCGCTCCCTCACGCTCACTTTGTATGGCGGCATGGATCTCACCGTGATTCCGGACCTCCCGCCGGGCCGTCTCCCCGTCAAGACCGCCCGGGCGCCCGCCCATAAGGAAGAGGACCTTCATCGCTACATCGTGGAGCAGGCCCAAGCCGGGAAGCAGACCTATTACGTGTGCCCGCTTATCGAAGAATCAGACGTACGGGACCTTGGCGCGGTCACGGAGCGCTACGAGAGCCTGACCCGGGGCCCGCTGCGGAGTGTTCCAGCGGCTTTGCTTCACGGGCGCATGGCGTCGGCGGTGAAGGAGGAGACGCTCCGGGCTTTTCGCGAGGGCCGCATCAGCGTCTTGTTCAGTACAAGCGTTGTCGAGGTGGGCATCGACGCTCCCGGCGCGGCCATCATGGTCATTGAGGACGCGGCCAGCTTCGGCCTTTCCCAGCTTCATCAACTGCGGGGCCGGGTGGGGCGGAGCGATCGCCAGGCGTATTGCTTCCTCCTCGGAACGCCCGCCACGGAGGAGGGCAAGGAGCGCCTCGACGCGCTCTGCCGCCATCACAGCGGCTTCGACATCGCGGAAGCGGATCTGCGGCTGCGGGGCCCAGGCGAATTCGCGGGCGTGCGGCAGACGGGGCTGACCGGGTTCCGCGCGGCGGATCTTGTGCGGGACGCGGAGCTTCTCGAAACGGCCCGTCACGATGCCCGGGAGATTCTTGCGCGGGATCCTCGGTTACGCGAGGCCGCCCATGCGCGGCTCGGGGAAGCGGCGGAGCGCCTGGCGGCTTTCAATCCGTGAACTGGGCGAACCGCAACAAGGCGCGGGCGCCCGCCCTTTCTTGCATGCTCCGGCGGGCCGCACTACAATGCCGCCAATCCGGGCGCCACGCCGTGATCGGGAGCGGACGTGGCGGGGGAATACGGGTAAACGCACGGAAGGAGCACATGGAATGGCCGAAGGCGCGGTAGTCCGGGGCATGTTCTTGGGCAAGGGGCGAATCAACGATGTCACCATCCGCGACGGGAAGGTGACGGACATCTCCCCCGCGCGAAGGGGCGGCGGCGTCATCGGTTCAAAAACGTCCATCATCATGCCGTCCCTCTTCGACATCCAGGTAAACGGCGCGGCGGGCGCTTCCCTGCAAGGTCCAGACGTGACCGTGGACGACGTGCGGAAGGTCTCCGATTATCTGGCGGCGTCCGGCGTGTCCCACTGGGTTCCCACGGTGATCACGGCGTCGTTGGACCATATGGAGCACAGTTGCCGCATCCTGGCCGAGGCGATGGCGGACAAGGCTCTCGGCCGGGCCATCCCCGGCATCCACCCGGAAGGGCCATGCATCAGCCCGGTC
>SLHB01000441.1 GCA_007136375.1 Candidatus Hydrogenedentota bacterium | reverse complement strand
GGCCCGGTAACTGGCGCGCATTGCGCCGAGGCGGCCGTGGGCGTTATCATCTTAGGGAACCTAAGCGGGATGGGCGGGATTCCCCGGCGGCGTCCTCGCTGCTCGCAACCCCATGGGCGGCGGCCCTCCCAGCCCTGCCCAACGTCCCAGCCCCCGCCTCTGAAACGGTAACGCTCCCCGGCGCGCATGGCGAAGGCCCCCGGGTTTCACAAGGAGATTGGCGATGCGCTTGCGCGATGTGTTGTACAACGAGGCGCTCCCCGCGGTGGAGAAACCGTCGCGTTATCTGGGGAGCGAACTGAACAGCACCCACAAAGACCCCAAAGACGTCGATCTGCGCGTTTCCCTGGTGTTCCCCGACTTGTATGACCTTGGCCTGGGCAACCTGGGCGTGCTCATTCTCTACGCCATCCTGAACCAGCGGGACTGGTGCTGGGCGGAGCGAGCGTACGCGCCGGCGCCGGATATGGAGGCCTTTCTCCGGGAACGCGGCCTGCCCCTCTTCACGAACGAATCGAAAGATCCCCTCCATGAAATGGATCTCATCGGGTTCTCGCTCCAATCCGAACTAACCTACACGAACATCCTCAATATCATTGATCTCGCCCAGATCCCCTTGCGCTCGGAGGATCGGAGCGAAGACGCGCCCCTCATCTTCGGCGGCGGTCCATCCGTGTTTAACCCGGAGCCGCTAGCGCCGTTTTTCGATTTCTTCGTCATCGGCGAGGGCGAGGAGGCCATCGTGGAGTTGGCGGAGCTGATGCGCGCCATGAAGGGCGCCGCCCGCCGGGAGAAGCTGGAGGCCATCGCGGCGCTGGAGGGCTTCTATGTTCCGGCTCTCTACCCCTTCGAGACAATGCCCGACGGCCAGATTCTGCCGAAGGAAGACGCGCCGAAAATCGTGAAGCGCCTCGTCCACGACCTGGATGGAGCCACCTTCCCCGTCAACTACATCGTGCCCTACACCCAGCAGGTCCATGACCGCCTCGCCCTGGAGGTCCTGCGGGGCTGCACCCAGGGCTGCCGCTTCTGCCAGGCGGGCATGGTGACCCGGCCCGTACGCGAACGCTCCCTCGCCAAGGTCGACGAGCTCATGGAAAAGACCCTGGAGCAGACAGGCTACGAAGAAGTGTCCCTCGTCTCCCTCTCGACCTGCGACTTTTCCCGGCCCCGGACCCTCGTGGAGCAAGCGGCGAACCGGGCGCATCAAGACCACGTGTCCGTCTCCCTGCCGTCGCTGCGGTTGGACTCCTTCTCCGTGGAGTTGGCGGACATGGTCGGCGGCGTGCGGCGGAGCGGCCTGACCTTCGCGCCAGAAGCGGCGAGCCCGCGCCTCCGCGCCGTCATCAACAAGTGGATCCCCGACGAAGATCTCCTCCAGATGGCGGCGGAAGCTTACAAGAAGGGCTGGGAGCACGTGAAGTGCTACTTCATGATCGGCCTGCCCACGGAGCGCGACGACGACGTCCAGGCCATTGTGGACTTGTGCAAGCAGACGTTGGAGGTGGGCAAGCGCATCAAGCCCGGGGCGCGGGTCAACCTCGGCGTGTCAACGTTCGTGCCCAAGCCCTTCACGCCCTTCCAGTGGGCGGAGCAGATCGGCATGGAAGAGACGGAGCGGCGCCAGAATATCCTTGAGGCCGGGTTCAAGGGCGCCCGGGGCGTCAAGTTTGGCCGCCACGAGGCGGAGACCACCTTCATCGAGGGCCTCGTCACCCGGGCCGACCGGCGCGGCGGCGATCTCATCGAGGAAGCCTGGCGGCGCGGCGCGCGCTTCGAGTCCTGGGGCGAACACGTCAATCTTCGGGCCTGGCTCGACGCCGCGGAAGCCATCGGCTACGACATTCCCGGCCAGTTCCGCGAACGGGACCCGGACGAGCGTCTGCCCTGGGACCATATCGACATTCTCATCGACAAAAAGTGGCTGCAAGAAGACTGGCGGAACGCGCTGGAGCTAAAGCACGCCGCCGACTGCCGCCAGGGCAAGTGCCACCTTTGCGGCGTCATCTATCGCGAGCGCGACCTGTGCCGCCACATGCTCAAGAACCAGAAGCAGGGCCGCAAGGAAGAAGTGGACTGGACGCCCCAGCCCGTCCCGGCCCCCGCCGAGCCGGAGCCCCAACAGCGCCTCCGCTTCCGCATTGGCCGCATGGGCGAGGCCCGCTTCCTGTCGAACCTCGAACTGGTCAACGCGTGGGCCCGCGCCTTGCGCCGCGCCCGGGCGCCCCTGTCCTACTCCCAGGGCTTCCACGCCCACCCCAAGCTCACCTTCGCGTCGGCGCCGCCCGTGGGCGAAGAGTCCATGGGCGACTACATGGACATCGTTCTCAAGGAACGCGTGGACCCGGAGACGCTGCTGCAACGGCTGAGCGCCGTGCTGCCGGAGGGCTTGCGCGTCTACGAGGTCTCGGAGGCGGCCCTCAAGGCGCCGTCCCTCATGAGCGCCGCCACGGGCTTTGCCTACACCATCTCCGGCGCTGGCGATCCCGGCGCCGTGGCCCAGCGCGTTGACGCCGTCATGGCGGCGGAAGAGGTCTTGACCCAACGCAAGGCCAAGGCGAAAAAGAAGCGCAAGGGGCAGCGCCACCACAAGGGACGCGACTCGGGCAAACAGCTCGTGGACGTGAACATCCGCCCCATGATCCAGAGCCTGGAGGTGCGCGCCACGGGCGAGAGCCAAGTCGCCGTGGAGTTCGAGACGGTCATCGTGGAAGGAAAATCCGCGCGGCCCCGGGAAATCATCGCCCTTCTAGGCCTAGACCCGGTGGGAGCGCGCATCCTCAAGCGGGCGACCCGACTCGCGGACGCGTCCGCCGAGGCCCCGGCTCTGTCCCCCGCCTAACCCCGCGGGCAAGCGACGCCCCGGCGCCCTTGGCAACGAGGGACGCCGGTGGTATGCTCAGCCCATCGGGCGCGGGAACCATGCGCTGCCGGACGTCCAGTACCGCGCCTACAACGGGGGAGGAGTCCATCGGTGAACCAGACTCGCGAGCGGGTGCTTCAGGAGGCGGCGTTGTCCGTCAAGGCGGCCGTGGATTACCACACCATTGGGGCCGCGTTGGCCTGCGCGGTGACAGTCATCGGGATTCCGTTGCTCGTGGCCGCCGTCCCCTTCGCGCGGTGGTACTACGGCCGGTACTACGCGACGCTCCGGGTCGTCCTCACGAGCCGGGATCTCAAGATCCACCGGGGCGTGTGGGTCTCCGAGGAAAAGACAATTCCCTTGGAGCAGATCACGGACCTGCGGGTGTATCAAGGCCCCATCATGCGGCGAATGGGATTGAAAGGTCTTGCCGTCGAGACCGCGGGCCAGAGCACCCAGCAAGGCGCCTTGGCCACCGTCATCGGCATCGAAGATACGGACGGTTTCCGCGACTTGGCGCTGAACCAACGGGACCGCATCGCCGACCAGACCGAAGAACCGGCGCTGGCCCGCCCCGTGGCGGCCGAGGGCGGCTCCGTGCTCGAAACGCTGGTGGAAATCCGGGACGTCCTGAAGCGCATCGAGGAGCGCTTGAACCGCGATGCCTGAGGGCTGATCCGCGGCGCTAGGGCGAGGCGGGATTCCCGCCCAGACGCAGATCCCGGAACCAAAGCTCGCCGGACTCCGCCAGAAGCCCCACGCCGCCCCTGGCGTAACGGCCGTCCTCGACGCGCAACGCCTCATGCCCGTCCACCGACGCCGTGAGAACCGCGCCCCGCGCTTCCGCACGAAAGGGAACCGTCTGCCGCCGGGGATCCGCCCCCGTGGACACTTCGCCCAAGACCTCGCCGTCCGCCGTCGCAATGGACACGGCGCCATCGCCGCGCAACACGGCCACATAGCCGCTCGCCAGCCCCGCGCCCTCCGGATCGGCCGCGCCCCGGAGCACAAAACCCGCGCGCGCGGCGCCCGCCTCGGCAAACTCGTGGCGGGCATGGATCCGCGCCTCAACGGTGACGTCGCCGTAAGTCTCGCCCGGCCGGAACAACAGCCCCGAATCCGCGCTGTCGAATACAAAAACCGGCCCCGGCTGCCGCCATTCGCCGTCCAGCGCGGTCCAACCCTGGTCCGCCAGCGACGCGCCCTCGATGGGGCTCGCGCTCCACGAGCCCACATACAGCCCCACGCACCCACTCACGCCCATCAGCACAAAAAACAACGCGCACCAGCCCGCCGCCATGCGCCCCGTCATCGGCAAACCCTCCTGAGTTCTCCACGCCGCCCAAGCCCCCGCCACTGAATCCGGCCCCTATTCTGCGCCACCGCCCCGCCCCACGCAAGCGCCAGACGCGCCCACCAAGGAACGCTGCCGCCGATCCCAGCGATACACGCGCCGCCAACCGCTCTGGAAAGCCTCCTTTCGGCATATTCGGCCGCGCAACCAAAGCGGCGAGATGTTTCTATATAGAAATGTCGGAATACGTTTTCAAAAGTCCCCCCTTTGAAGCCTGTCCCCGCGAAAGCAGGGAGGGGATTTAGGGGGATGATCAACCTCGACGGTCTCCTGCCGCTGCAACGCCTTCCAGGCGGCGAGGGCAACGGCACCGGATAGGGCCTAATTTAGCCATGAAAGCGCACGAAAAATCGCAAAGAGAAACCACCGAGCTATAGAGGACACAGAGTTTTCTTGATACAAATAAAGGCAAACATCAACATAACAGCCGATCGCACTCAAAAGTCCCCCTTTGAAGAGGAATTTACTAGTACGAACGGTGGAGCTGGATGCGTTTGACGTCGTCTATATCGCGAATCTCTGTGTGCTCTGCGACTCTGTGGTTTTCTTTGCTTTAATTTGGTGAGATTTCGCGGCTGAATATCTTTCTTTGAATGTTCCTTCGAAGCGGGGCTTTGATCCGGCGTTCTCGCGCCGTTGAACGGGACGGGGGGCGCTGCTACCATGCGGCGTCATGAGCCTGTCCGTTGTGACTTATGATCCCCAGCGCCCCTTGCGGGGGGCATTGCGCGATTTGGCGCGGAGCCGCGAGTTGCTTCTGAACTTGATCTGGAAGGACTTGCGGGTGCGCTATCGCTATGCGGCCATGGGCTTTCTGTGGGCGGTTCTTGAACCGTTGCTGATGACGCTCATTCTCACCTTTGTGTTCTCGCTGGTCTTCCGGTACCGGCCCGGCGCGGAGGCGCTCGCGCCGGAGATGCCTTTCGCGTTGTTCCTCTTGTGCGGGCTGATCTTCTGGCAGTTCACCGCGCAATCCGTGGGCCAGGGGACCAAGTCGCTCATCAACAACCGGAATTTGGTGGGAAAGGTGGCGTTTCCGCGGGAGGTCATCCCCTACGCCACGATTGGCGTCTGCGCCTTCAACTTGGCCATCGGCTTCGTGATCTTGATGGGGCTCATCACGGTCTTTGGCGGCGCCCCCGGGTGGACGTGGCTCTTGGTCCCCCTCGTATTCATGGCGCAACTCGCGCTGGTGGCTGGCCTGGCGCTGCTTTTGTCCACACTCAACGTTGGATTCCGCGATGTGGAATACATCACGGACGTGGCGCTGGTGTTTGGCTTCTACGCCACGCCGATTTTTTATGCGCCGGGCTTGGTCCGGGAGTTGGCGGCGGAGTACGATCGGGTCCCCATGCTCTATGAACTCTACATGCTCAATCCCATGGCGTGCCTGGTCACGGCGTACCGGGATCTGCTTTTGAACAACCAGGCGCCGGTCTTGTTCCATGTGGCTTGGCCGGCGGCGCTGGGTGCGGCGGCGCTCATCACGGGCCTGTGGGTTTTCCGGCGGAACGCGGGCACGCTGGCGGACCGGCTCTGATGGCGCTTATCGAAGCCGAGCACATCCGGAAAGAGTATCCCTTGCGCCGGGGCGCGCGGGTCCTTCTTGGGCGCGGCGGCCTGCGGGACTGGCTCGCGGGGCGGCGGCGGGAGACCTTCGCCGCGCTGGACGACGTCTCCTTCACCGTGGAGCAGGGCGAGGCGGTGGGGGTCATCGGCGCGAACGGCAGCGGGAAGAGCACGCTGCTCAAGATCCTCGCGGGCGTGACCCAGCCGACGTCGGGGCGCGCGGCCGTTCATGGCCGGGTGGCGTCCTTGCTGGAGTTGGGCGCGGGCTTCCACCCCATGCTGACGGGCCGGGAGAACATCTATCTCAACGCGGGCTTGCTGGGCTTGCGCCGGCGGGACACGGACGCGGTCTTCGACGCCATCGTGAACTTCGCGGACATCGGCCCGTTCCTGGACAACCCGGTGGACACGTACTCCAGCGGCATGTACGTGCGCCTTGGCTTCGCGGTGGCCGTGCATTCGGACCCGGACGTCTTTCTGGTGGACGAGGTGTTGTCCGTCGGCGACGAGAGCTTTCAGCGGAAGTGCCGGGAACGCATCGGGGAGTTGCGGGAACAGGGCAAGACCATCGTGTTCGTCTCCCACGATCTCAACATCGTGAACACGTTGTGCGAGCGGGTCTTCCTCTTGAGCAAGGGCAGCCTCATCTCCCGCGGCGGGTCTCAGGAGACCATCGACTACTACCTGCGCCAGACGGGCAGTGACGAAGGGGTCCACGTCATGCGGGCGGACGGGCTGGAGGCCGTGTTCAGCCACGGCCGCGTGTCCGTGTACCGCCATGGCCGCGAGGTGACGGCGCCGGGCGGGCTCCACTGCTTCATTGACAGCATGGGGACCCGCCATGTGTCCACGCAGGCGGCGTGGCAAGTCGTGGACAAGGGCGCCGCCCATTGCCGGGCCCGGGGCGTGATGCCGCGGCTGCCCGTCACGTTGTGGTGGGACGTCTCGATCGCGGAGGGCGCGTTGCATTGGCGCATCGACGCGGAATGCGCGCGCGCGGTGGAGATCGCCGGGGCCGACGCCCATGTCCACCTGCCGACGCGCTACCGCGATTGGCTCTATGGCGATCTGGAGGGCGTGTTCCCCGACATCGAGCCCGGCGACGTGACCTGGGCCGACGCGGCGGCGCCGGAAGCGACCTGCCGCGAGGCGGCGATCTTTCCCGAAGACGCACAGGGAGACGGGACCGCCTTGCCGCCCGTGGACTTCGCCTTGGCCAGCTCCCAACCTTACCTCCGGATGACCTTGTCGAACACGGACTTCATCACGGGCTGCCGCGTCCTCCAAGCGGGCATCCGCATCCCCAGCAACGAGCGGCCCACGCCGGCGGGGACGCATGAGCTCGTCACACTCCGCATGGATATGGAAAAGGACGCTGCGGCCATCCGCGAACGGGCGCGCCAGGGCCGGGTGGTGACGTCGGGGCCGTTGGCGGCCCGCTTCGACAACGGCCGGGTGCGCTTGAGCTACGAGGGGGAGGAGTTGACCCAGTTCTTCCACGTCTACGCCGCCATTCTCTCGGGCAATCTCTGGAACGACAGCGCGAACCTGCAATGGGAGACAGTGGAGCGGGATAACGGGACGCTGCGGGCCACGGGCGCCGCCCGGCGGTTCCCCTTCCGGCAGCACTGGACCTTGCGCCCGGTGGACAAGGGCGTCGCGCTGGAGATCGTGCTGGAGGTGCTGGAGCCGTGGACGGCGCAGGAGTACCACACGAGCGTCGTGTTGCGGGCGGAATACGAGCGTTGGGCGACGGAGCACGAATCGGGCGCCTTCCCGGAATTCCACCCGAGCCGGGAACATTGGGTCCACGCCAACCGCGACTACACGCCCGGACGCTGGATCACCGCCTTGTCATCGTCCCTGCCGTCTGTTACGCTGGAGAATACGTCGGAACTCGTCGAGACGCGGATGACCGCGCTGAACACGAGTTACCACAGCCGCTCCCGGGTCATCCAGGCCCTGTGCGCGCCCCAGGGCGGCGAGGGGGCCTGGACCTTCGAGCCGGGCCGCTGGGTGTATTTCGAGGGGGTCTTGTCCGCCGCGCCCGCCCCTGGGGAACACGGCGGCGGGCCCTCGTGTTAGGCCTTAACAGAAAAACCTTGGAATATTCGCCGGTTCGCCGGAACATCCAGCGGTTTCCCGTTGGGTGATCGGCAACGCCGTAACTTCTTGGAGTGTCCCCGTTTCCATGGCCACCCAAACCGCGCCAGTCCCAGAATCCGCCGCTCCCGAGACGGCCGCCCCCTTGCCGCGCAAGGCGTACGCAACGACGACGAAACGCGTGCTGACGCGGCGCGCCGTGTTGTGGCTGGGACAGACTTGCAATCTTAGATGCTATTTCTGTTATTTCCTGAATCGTATCGCCGACACAAAGCATCCCGAGCACGATTTCATGACCTTGGAGAAGTCCAAGGCCATCTGCACGAAGTTGCGGCGCTTCTATGGCTGCACGGCCATCGACATTCAGGGCGGCGAACCCACGATTTACCCGGGGATCCTCGATCTCATCAGCCATTGCCGGGACATCGGCCTCCACCCTACCCTCATTACGAACGGCCTCTACCTGGCCAAGCCGGGGGCGCTGGAGAAGTTCAAGGACGCGGGCGTCCGCGATTTCCTCGTCAGCCTCCATGGCATCGGGGACATCCACGACGAAGTGGTGGGCCGGAAGAAGGCCTACGAGAAGATCATCGCCGCCATCGAGCGCATGGCCGAGCTCGGCGTCCCCTTCCGCTTCAACTGCACCATGTCGAAGCCCGTCGTGCCCATTTTGCCGGAGATCGCGCGGAAGGCGGTGCACTATGGCGCGGCGGCCGTGAACTTCATCGCCTTCAACCCCTTCAGCGATCAGGAGACGGGCATCCGCACCCACGACAACGTGCCCCGTTACTCGGATATCAAGCCCTACCTCACGGAGGCCATGGACATCCTGGAGGAAGCGGGCATCGAGGTGAACGTGCGGTATCTCCCCTTCTGCATGGCCGAGCCCCGGCACCGGAAGAACCTCTACAACTTCCAGCAGCTCAGCTATGACCAGCACGAGTGGGACTATCAGAGTTGGCTGTGGACGGAGATGCAGCCCCAGCGCATGAAGGAAAGTCCTCTCATGCCCGTCTTCCGCCTGGGGCCAGGAGGCCGCGACATCTATTGGAGCGACCCCCACGCCTTCATCCAATGGACGAAGGACCATCCCATCCGGTCCCGCGCCTACTTGGCCTGGCAACGCGTCCGCGCGGCGGCCCATCAATGGTATTACGGCAAGGACGCGCTCTACCGCGACGAGGCCAAGGTGCGGGCGAAGATAGACCTGAAGTACCAGCAGCACGAGGCCTGTGGCCAGTGCGCCCTCCAGAACATCTGCGACGGCTTCCACGGCGACTACGCGGGCTTCTTCGGCACCGATGAGGCCACGCCCGTCACGGACATACCCGTGACCGAGGATCCCTGCCACTACATCCGAGAGCAGGTGAAGATCGTCGAGGAGGAAGACAAGGCCTGGGCGCTGTAACGCCCGCGCCGCCGGTTTAGACGGGCCGCAGGGCGTTCATGAGGTCCGCCATCCGCCATTCCACCATGCCCACGCAGGCGTCGGCCGCCCCGTAGTACACGAGAAGCGTGCCGTCCCGCTGGACCGCGCCGGTGGGAAAGACGACGTTCGGCAGAAACCCTTCCCGCTCGAAGGCCGCTTCCGGCAAGAGGATGGGCTCCGGGGTACGGGCGAGCATCCTCGCGGGGTTGTCCCGGTCCAGCAGAAAGGCGCCTGCGGAATACGCCCCCACCGCCGCGCCGTCCCCCTCTTCCCGAATGTTCCCGTGGTAGATCTCCAACCAGCCCTCTGGCGTGGCGAAGGGCGGGACGCTCGCGCCCATCCGCCCCGTCTCCCAGCGGCCCGCGGGGCCGGGGCTGAAGGGCTGGTGCCCGCCCCAATGCAGCAGGTCCGGCGAACGGGCCAGCCACATCTCCGGCCGGGCGAAGGGCATGGCGCACACGGGCCGGTGAAAACACCAGTATTCCCCGCCGATCCGTTCCGGAAACAAGGCCACATCCTTGTTTTCCACAGGCAGAATCACGCCATGCCGCTCGAAACTCCGGAAATCCCGGGTCGAAGCCAGCGCCGCGCACACGCCATGGGGAGACACGGCCACATAGGCGATCCGCCAGGCGTCCCCGATGGGGGTGATCCGCGGATCCTCCACGCCGAAAGCCTCCCAGGGGGCCTCGGGCGCGAACACGGGGCCATCCACGGAACGCACGGCCCGTCCGTCCCCGCAGTACACGACGCGCAGGTGGGAGATGAAAGTCAGCCGCACCAACCCGTCCGCCTTGCGCTGGACCACCCGGGGATCCAGTTCAATCACGTCATCATCCCGAACCCAGTCGATGACCAGGCCCTCGCCGGGCGCGAACCGCGGCAGACCGCGCCAGCCGGGACGCGTCTCGCGGACCGATTCAGCCACCCGCGCCAGGAGCAGCACCTCCCCATCCACCTCGGCGGCGCCGGGATTGAACACGCCGGCCACACGCAGGCGTTCGTCGGACGGGGGAATGTCGCCAGGACGGAGGAGGCAGGGGTTGGATACGCGTTCGAGCAACGCCAAGGCGTCTGTACTCCCTTCCATGGGGCTTCATCGCCCCGGTTTCGCGCCGCGCGGCGTCTTTTCCGCGCGACGGTACTGCGAAAACCTGTTTTTGCTTGACCTTCCCGCGAGAAAGCGCCACAATAGGACCGTGTTTCGGGTAAAGCAAAGCTCATTTGAGCGCTACGCGCGCGGAGCGGCGAACCGCTCTAGCGGGCACCGTCTAGTATAGAGGGAGGTACGCACCAATG